>VEPD01000116.1 GCA_012027035.1 Ruminiclostridium sp.
TATAAAGCCGATTCCCACAGCCGACATTATACCTCCATATACTGCCGCCGTTGAATAGGCATGCTCCCCAAGCCGCTCCTCCCACAAATCAAAACTCAGCCAGGGCAAGCCGGTTTCACGGTCCATGAAATCCAGAAGAAAACCTGCCCCTCTCTTTACGCACTCCCACATATCAAGAAGAAAATCTTTCTTTCCGGTTACCTTATAGTGCCTGAGAATACCCCACAGTATCGCCCCTGTTTCATCAACCTGCATACCCCATGAAGGGGCCAGGTTCCCATCCGTATAATACCTTTGCTGCCAGCCGCCCTCATCATCCTGGACCTCTGCAGCCCATCTGTAGAATTTTTCCACATCGTCATACAGCCCGCAAACATCCAGCGCACCGGTGATAAATGCAGCGTCTCTTCCCCAGCAATAAGCATATCTGCCGCACCTGGTAAACTCCTCGTCTATCTCGGGAGAAGCCAGCAATCCGCCGGTATTCTTGTCCGACATCAGTTTGAATACAAGTATGGAACGTTTATATATTTCATCAATGTCCGCCTTGCCGGTATTAAATATTCCGGAGCTTCGGAGCAAATCCTTCCAATATTTTTCCGTCTCGGTATATTTTTGTAAGTAATCTCCGGCTTTTGCATCCCTGACGGATTTTTTCAAATCCTTTAACCTATGAGCCGCACAAATATACAAGGTAAGAGTTTTCCTTATACCGGGGAGTATCCTCCCAAGCTTCCAGGACATGGCTCCGTCATGCATCATACCGATCCGGTCGTTACCCTTGAGTTCAACCCTGCCGGCGCAATTAAAAGCATCATTGCCAAGCTGGAACTGCCACACGTCGGCGTCTGAGGAAATTGAAAGATAATGATTATGCCTGTAATGTACAATAGAATCACATTCGAAATCAAACAGAATACTCGACAATTGCGGATTTGTGGAAATTGCCGAGGAATATAACATAAAACCTGCTTCAATATCAGCTTCTCCGGTATTATCAAATTCATAGCGCCGTATAAGCATATCCTTATCGGGAAGTACAAAATCCGTCTGAGTGACGGCAAAATGGCCATCTTTTTTTTTATAACCGGTCTCCAGAATATTTGTATCAGACACATATTTCTGCCGCCGATCCCAATCGCCAGAATCCAGCCACGAAGTGCCGCCAGAGTTTCCGGGGAAGAAAATACCCGTTGAAAATCTATCCAGATGCTGCGGATAATCGATGCATGGCCAATATAAACGCACCAATTCGCCTGTACATGTAATGCACCCCAGCATGCTGGAATTTCCCACGATACCGTTATTATAATAGGTTTTGGGCATTTTATCCTCCATATGAAAATCTTGAAACACAATAAGAGTTTAGAGCATATCAAGTGCCCTAAACTCTTGGTGATTGCTTACGCAATACCACAAATAAATTATAGCATAAATATTTTGCCATAAAAAGCGCAAAATAATATGGATATAAAAATAGTATGTTGAAAGGACTGTATGTTAAATGCAAACACCGCTGGAAAGCCTTGTACTGCATGTAACACAGCTGGTACAGATTCTGGTTTTTGTTGCCGGCTGTTATTTTTTTGGAATTTCCATCTTCGGATGGATTAAAAAAAGAGAAAAGGAGCCAGGGTTTTGCCCGCCTCAAAAACGTTTTGCTCTTGTCATTGCCGCACATAATGAGGAATTGGTCATTGGGCATGTGATTGACAGCTTGAAAAATCAGAACTATCCTGATAATATGTATGATATTTTTGTTGTTGCGGACAACTGCACGGATAAAACCGCCCAGTTGGCAAAAATACACGGGGCTTTGGTATATGAGAGGTCTGATAAGGGGAAAAAAGGTAAAGGCCATGCCCTTGAATGGATATTTGCAAAGCTTTACGATATGGATGACAAGTATGATGTTATCGGTGTATTTGACGCTGATAACGTGGTTTCCTCAAACTATCTTCGAGAGATGAACAAGCTTTTGTGCAAAGGCCATAAAGTTATACAGGGTTATATCGACAGTAAAAACCCTTTTGACTCTTGGATCACCTGTTCGTATTCCATTGCCTTCTGGCTTGCCAACCGTATTTTCCAGCTTCCGAGATTCTACCTGGGATTGAGCTGCGGATTATGCGGCACGGGCTTTTGTGTCGAAATTTCCGTTCTGAAACAGATCGGCTGGGGCGCAACATGCCTTACGGAGGATCTGGAATTCACCATGAAGCTGACGCTTTACGGAATGAAAGTGGCATGGGCGCATGAAGCAATAGTATATGACGAGAAGCCCCTTACACTGAGACAATCCTGGAATCAGCGCAAGAGATGGATGCAGGGTCATGCCGACTGCGCTGCAAGATTCCTTGGCCCGCTTTTCAAAAAAGCCTTCAGGGAAGGTGATCTTGCCTCCTTTGACTGCGCCATTTATCTATTTCAACCGATAAGATTTATTTTCATCGGCTTAATCAGCATTATGCTGTGGATTCAGACAGTTTTTCCGGAATCACCGTTTTACAGCCTGAAATATGTTTTCCCCATTGACATATGGTATCTTTTCGTAGTACTGCAATTTCTTTACGGGCCTTTGACGATACTGGCGGAGAAAAGGTTCAATATGAAAGTGCTGGCAGGCTTCATCATTTATCCGTTTTATTGCCTTACCTGGGTGCCGATAACCATCCAGGGCTTTTTAAGCAGAGGCAATAAAGAGTGGAGCCAAACTACCCATACCAGGGAAATCAGCATAAAGGAACTGGAAAACTATATCAAGTGACTTAATATTCATATCAAGACCAGTACAAATGTATCTTATGCTTACAATATTTTCATTGTATTTTTTTTAATAAGTGCTATACTATTTTCTGGTAATAAAAAATTGGGGAAGAACTTTTATATGCTTGAAAATATCGTTATAGCAGCAGTAATTTGCGTGTTGGCTTTTATAATTGCATATGTTTACATACCGGCAAACAATCACCGCCTTGTATTTGCACTCATAATTTTTACCGCAGTGCTGATAAGATTCATGACCGTTTTTTACATATATAGAAACGGCACAAGTACTTTCGGTACGGATGGACTGCTTTACCACCGTGAAGGCATCGATATCGCGAATCAACTGGCCACAGGCACCAGGCTTACGGATATAAAGTATTCCTATACCCTTTATACCGCATTTATCGGTATAATTTACCATTTTGCCGGTGTCAACCGCTATCTGGCATCATATGTGAATATTGTGTTTGCATTTGCATCAGGCCTGATCCTTCTTAAAATAGCTCTCAACCACAAGTACAGTCTCCCGAATTCCATACTCATCAGCGCCTGCTTCCTTTACTTCCCCAATCTGGTCCTTTGGACCGCCGATACGCGGAAGGAATCGCTTCTGATCCTGATTTGCTTTTTATGCTGGTTGTCTGTCCAGAGATTATTACTTACAATTGACGGAAAAAACTTCAGGGGCCTTAATATAATACAGGTCCTTTTCATTTGTATATTGATGTGGATCGGCACTCTTATCAGAATTTATATATTTATACCGTTTTCACTTGGTATTGTTACAAGTCTTGTCATACTGTACCGGGAAAAAAGACAGAAGATATGCCTTGCCTATGCAGCTTTGATATTTACCTGTGGAATCATCATTCTGGTAACGGTTCTGTACCCCATGACCGGTAATTACCATGCTGTGTCGTTTCCCAAGGAGCAGAAGGAGAATATCGTAGATGCTGTTAACAGTAAAGTCGATACCATAAACGATATCATAGCAAAAAAGAACATCCTGAAATCAATTGCTTATTGGCTTCTGCTGCCCAATCCGGCTAAAATGAACATTTCGGATATCAGCTTCTCCAACAAGGTACAGCTGGTAGTGAGGATAGACATGATCATCTGGTACATCTGTCTGTTTCTGATATTGACGGGAATATACTCGGCCTTTAAGACCAGAGACAGTTATTTTCTTGGCCTTCTTTCCTTCATTGCCGCTTATATACTGATAAATGCAGTTATTGCGGAAAATGTTGCAGATACTGTCTACAGATATCGTTCAGCTATTGTGGGTTTGACAATACTTTTCATAGACGGTAAAGTTATAAAACAGTTGTTCAGGCAATTTGGAATGCTGTTTTACAGTAATGGGGAAGTCAAGCCGACCTCATACTCTAAATATGAGGTTTTATCCTTAGTGCAAAACAGGAAAAATTATCTGTAGGATAATAACGGGTAGACTGTCATATGATATTAAACTTGACATCCTGGTAGTACTAATCACTCATATCAAGTATCCTTTTACCCAGGTCCAGCAGTATTTTGGTTGCCTCAACTGCTTTCATACCTTCCTCCCTGGTTATGGAATCGTTACGGCTTTGCAGCATTTCGTCAAGCTTCGCCAGTGCATCTGTAACATACCTTTCGCCTTTTTCAGTCCTGACAATATTGATTATCCTGCGATCGCTTGAAGATGCCTTTCTCGAGATAAAGCCCTTTTCCTCCATCCCATCTACCAATGGCGTCATATTGGATTTGGTGATGCAAAGCTTGTCGCCGATATGTGAGATGGGCAAGGGGCCATATTTGTCAAGCGCCAGGAGAATACCGAGATACGCTTTTGGAATTCCGTCGTCCAGCTCCCTTATGATATATTGGACAAAACTGTTATACAGATGGTAAAACTCAATAAAATCGTGGACTCTTGCCCTTGGCTCCTGATTATTCATTTTAACATGCCTTCCTTTCGCTGTGCACAAGGCACAAAATCCCTATCGGCATTTATGCTGCCTGCAGGAATAATCGCGAACGCTTCAACGCGTTATTTCAGCAGGGATGATTTGGAAACCTTCGTTGTAGTATTATTTGATATTTTCTTTCTGAGATCATCAATAAGCGTATATACCACAGGTATGACCAGGGGCGTAAGTATGGTCGAAGCTGCAAGCCCGCCTATCAGAACCAGAGCCATGCCGGATTTCATTTCACTTCCGTTGCCATATGACAGCGCCACAGGAAGCATACCGAAAATCATTGTAACAGAGGTCATTATAATAGGCCTTATTCTGGTTACTCCCGCTTCCAGCAAGGCCTCCCTGAGCGGAAGACCTCTTTTCATAAGAGTATTTGTATAGTCAATCAGCAGTGTGCCGTTCTTTGAAGCTATGCCGTCTAGCATTATCACACCTATAAGGGCCATGATATTCATGGCTTTCCCGAATATTGCCATTGCGAGCAGCGCGCCTATGATGCCGCATGGAAGGGAAAGCATTCTTATCACAGGTGTAAGATAGGATTCATACAGGACGACAAGCACCATATAAACCAGAATGACAGAAGCTATCAAAGCCTTTATGAGAGCGCTGAATGAAGTATTCATCATACCCTGGTCGCCGCCGTATTCTACTGCATAACCGTAAGGCAGATCCAGACCGGTCAGTTTCTCCTGTATATCTTTGACGACTCCGCTCTGCACCCTTCCCTGAATATTGGACGTCACCATTACAAGCTGCTGCCGGTCCTTTCTGGTTATTTCCCTCGGACTGTCGGAATCCTTTATACTTGCAATTTTCCCCAGTTCCACCGGAGTACCATAAGAGGACACAAGCATAATTGAACGGATATCCCCGACGGTTTTAACCTGATCCTCTTTAAAACGCAATTTTATATTATATTCATTGCCTTCATTCCTGAAAACACCGGCGTCAACGCCTTCAATTGCTATTCTGAGCAGTGCGGCAGCTGCTTGCGAGGTCACCCCGTATCCGGCCGCTGCAATCTTGTCAACAACCACACTGACATCGGGTCTGCGTGCATTCATGGAATTTGTTACATCCACCGTACCGGGTACTTCTTTTACAGCTTTCTCCACATCCTTCGCTATTTGCTGCAGCATGTCGGGGTCGGGGCCGGTCAGATTGATGGCAATCGGCTTGGCGCTGTCGATAGACGTCCTTTCAAGTATGCTTCCCTCTGTTACAGTGAGCTCGACATCGGTTAATTTCCTGCTCCAATCCCTGATTTCAGCAGCCAGCTGGGTTTGCGTCTTCTTTCTTTGATTCTTGCCCGTCAGCTTTACATTTATTTTTGCTACAGCTGCATTGTCTCTGGCTCCAATAACCACGAGATAATCTGTGACCTCGGGAAGCGATTTCAAATGGTCTTCCACTTCCTCAACTTTACTTTGGGTTTGCTTCAAGGTGGACCACGATGTAAGATTCATATCAATTGTAAGCTTCCCCTGATCGATGACCGGCAGGAATTCCGCCTGTATCAGTCCCGCCGGAATCATTGAAACGCTGACAGCTATTCCTGCAGCTACCAGTCCGATGATTTTCCACCTGTTGCCCAGAGACCATATCAGCAATTGACGGTATCTATGTATGATTATCCTGTCAAAAAGCCGGGCAACCCTTCCGGGCTTTGCTTCATCATTTTTATCCGGGTTTTTTTTCACTTCTCTATCAAAAAGGGACATTCCTCTCTTCGGAGTATTGCTTCCTGCCGAGGTGTGTCCCTTCTCCTTATTCATAAATGCTGCCATCATTGGAGTGAGTGTGAATGAAACCAGTAAAGAAAACAGTGTCGCAAATACTACCGTAAGACCGAACTCCTTCAAAAATTGGCCTACCAGATCGGTCATGAATGCTACCGGCGCAAATACCACAACGTCGCATAGAGTTATGGCTACCGCAGCGAGGCCGATTTCCCTTCTTCCATCTATGGCAGCCACTTTCGGAGCCTTCCCCATTTTTATGTGCCTGTCGATATTCTCCAGAATAACGATGGAATCGTCAACAAGTATTCCGACGCACATAGCGATGCCAAGCAGTGATACTATATTAAAAGTGAACTTGAACATATACATCATAAAAAATGTTGAAATGATGGACGTGGGAATAGCAATCAAAACTATCAGGGAGGATCTCCACCTTCTTAAAAACAGCAGTAGTATTATTGTTGTGGTCAATATCCCCTCCAGTATGTTTCTGGTAGTTTCATCCAATGAAGTGTTGATAAAATATGTAGAATCCTCTGCAATTACTATGTTGACACTGCCAGGCTCCGAATTTTTAAATTTTTCAATTTGGGCTTTGGCAAGATTTGCTGTCTCAACTATATTTGCGTCACTTTGTTTTTTAATCTCCAGACCAATTGAAGCTACTCCGTTCAAACGTGTGATTTCTTTTGCTTCAGGATATTTCAGCTCTATATCGGCAATATCTCCCAATCTTATCGCCGCCCCACCCGATACAGGTATACGCAGATCTTTGATTTGTTCGATATTCGCAAATTCGGCTTTAACCCTGACTATTCTGTTTCTGGTATCCTCCCTTAATGTTCCCGCCGGCATGTTTATGTTTTCAGCCCTGAGCAGAGATATTACGGTATTGACGCCTATACCATATTCCTCAAGCTTCATTTTGTCCAGCGCTATACTCAGTTCCTTTTCCTGAGCGCCTGTAATTGCAACATCCCCAATACCGCTGACATTTTCCAAAGACTTTTTGAGCTTATCCGCTTTGCTATAAAGCTCTTCATATGAGTTGCCTCCGGACACTGCAAGCGTCAATACCGGTTCGGCATTCAGATCTATTTTCCGGATTACCGGAGCAGTGGCCTCTTGCGGCAACTTCCCCATTATACCGTCGATAGCTTTCTGGGTATCCACAAGGGATGTGTTTGCATCCGCCGACATTTTGAACATTACTATGGTGTACCCGTAGCCGTCTCCGGCTACCGAATTGATCCGGTCTATACCGCTTACGCCTGCAACGGCATTTTCAAAGGGCTTTATTATGTCCTTTTCTATTTCCTCGGAACCAGCCCCCGGATATAAAGATGAAATAGTTACAATAGGTACGTTGGAAGCCGGAAGAAAATTAGCTCCCAGATTCATGAACCCTACAACGCCTACACCTGCCAACAAAACGATAAGCATTACTATGGCAGTGGGCCGTTTCACTGATAATTCCGTAATATTCATTTTACTCCTTTGCATATCGGTTATTTGTACTATACTTTCTCTGAAGTATTTATTAATACAGTTATATTTTTGTACTATCATATTATAAGACTTTTTTTAAATTTTAACAAGAAAAAAAGAGCATCTCAGCTCTTTTTTATAAAAAATCTTTTATTGTTTGACCATAAATATCATCTCGTCACCACCCAGTTCAATGAGTACCTCGTCACCGGACTTGATTTTCCCCTCAAGCATCTGCTCGGCCAATTTGTCTTCTATCATAGATTGGATCGATCTTCTCAGCGGGCGGGCGCCGTAAAGCTGATCAAAACCTTTCCTGGCCAAAAATGTCTTTGCCTCGTCAGTCACAATTATAGTTATGCCATTTTGTTTCAACCGCTTTGCAAGCACGTCGGTCATTACGCCCACAATGCTCTTGATATGCTCTTCGTCCAGCGGGTGGAATACGATAACATCATCGACCCTGTTCAAAAACTCAGGCCTGAAGGTTTTCTTCAATTCACCCATGACATTAGACTTCATATCGTCATAATTCCTTGCCTTATCATCGCCGGTTGCAAAGCCAAGGCGTTTCGGCTCAGTTATCATTCTTCCTCCGACGTTGGAGGTCATGATAATGACCGTGTTCCGGAAATCTATCACTCTGCCCTGGGAATCAGTAAGTCTGCCATCTTCCAGTATCTGCAGGAGAATATTGAAGACGTCCGGATGCGCTTTTTCTATTTCATCAAACAGTAATACGGAATAGGGCTTCCTTCTGACCTTTTCTGTCAACTGACCGCCTTCGTCATAGCCTACGTAACCCGGTGGGGAGCCTACAAGTCTTGATACGGCAAACTTCTCCATATATTCAGACATATCTACACGTATCATGGCATTTTCGTTTCCGAACAGCGCTTCCGCAAGAGCTTTGCTCAATTCGGTCTTGCCTACCCCGGTAGGTCCAAGGAATATGAACGAACCTGTCGGGCGCTTGGGATCCTTCAGGCCGACCCTGCCTCTTCTTATGGCTCTGGATACGGCCTTCACCGCTTCATCCTGCCCAATGACCCTTTCATGGAGTACATCCTCCATCTTCATGAGCCTTTCGGATTCCTCCTCCGCCAGTCTTTTTACCGGAATCCCCGTCCAGCTTGCTACAATGTCGCCCACTTCCTCTTCGGTAACAATGTCGGTTCTGGTTTGATTTTTCTGCATCCATTCGCTTTTTACCTTTTCCAGTTCGTTTTTCAGCTGCATCTCCTGATCCCTGATACCTGCAGCCTTCTCAAACTCCTGACTCCTTATGGCGTCTTCCTTTTCCTTGCTTAGTTTCTCCACCCGCTCTTCCAGGCTCTTCATGTCAGAGGGGGCGGTGAAGGACTTGAGCCTTACTCTGGACGCCGCTTCATCAATCAAGTCAATAGCCTTGTCGGGAAGATACCTGTCGGTTATATACCGGTCTGACAGTTTTACTGCCGCTTCAAGCGCTGCATCAGTAAATTTTACTCTGTGATGCGCCTCGTATTTGTCCCTTATGCCCTTTAAAATATCCACCGCCTCCTCTTTGGAAGGCTCTCCCACCGTTATGGGCTGGAACCTTCTTTCAAGGGCGGCGTCCTTTTCCACATGCTTTCTGTACTCTGT
The DNA here is from genome assembly GCA_012027035.1 of Ruminiclostridium sp. GTDB lineage: Bacteria > Bacillota > Clostridia > Acetivibrionales > DTU013 > MnB-11. The sequence continues at coordinate 9,596 of VEPD01000116.1, forward strand.
TATAGTTGTAGCGCCGATAACCTGTATTTCCCCTCTTGCCAGAGAGGGCTTCAAGATGTTGGATGCATCTATTGCACCTTCGGCGGCGCCTGCTCCGATAATTGTATGCATCTCATCTATGAAGAGGATGACATTTCCCACTTTCCGGATTTCATCAAGAGCTTTTTTGAGTCTTTCTTCGAATTCACCTCTGTATTTTGCCCCGGCGACCATTGAAGAGAGGTCAAGGGTCACCACCCGTTTGCCTTTCAAGGTCTCGGGGATATTGCCTTGTGTTATTTTTTGTGCAAGTCCCTCTGCAATAGCTGTTTTGCCTACACCGGGTTCACCTATCAGACAGGGATTGTTCTTTGTCCTTCTGCTCAATATCTGTACAACCCTTTCTATTTCCTTATCACGTCCTATGATAGGGTCGAATTTATCTTCCCGGGCCATTTCTGTCAGATCCCTGCCAAATTGATTCAAAGTCGGCGTATTGGAATAGGTTGAACTGTTTTTGGGCTCTCCTGCAGAACCCGGAGCTTCTTCATTAAGCGTTTTTACTACATCATTCAAAAGCTTCTGGGGATCCACGCCAAGGTCAATCAATATTCTTACGGCTACGCTCTCCCCTTCTTTCATAATGCCCAGCAGCAAATGCTCGGTTCCGATATAGTTGTGGCTCATCTTTCTGGCTTCGTTCAAACTCAGCTCAAAGACCTTTTTGGTCCTGGGAGTAAAACCCAGGGGCTGCTTTCCTACTGTCTCGCCTTTCCCGATGAGTTCCTCAATTTCCTTCAACACCTTATCCTCAGTAATGCCCTGGTTCTGCAGCACCCTTGCCGCGACTCCGGTACTCTCCCTCACCAGGCCAAGAAGAAGGTGTTCGGTACCTACATAATTGTGACCCAGCTGCATTGCACCTTCTTGTGATAAGTTTATAGCTTTTTCAGCTTTCTCGGTAAATCTTCCGTACATTTAATCATCACGACCTTTCTCCTTTTAGGAATGCTAAACAATAAATTCTGTTTTATTATTCAGTCATTCCTCAAGCTGCTTCTTATGAGTTCAGCCCGCCTTATATCCCTTTCATCCGGGCTGAGGGTTTTTCCCGCAAGCCTTTGGATATATGCCGGTTGAGTAACAAGCATCATTTCATTTAATGTTTCCATATTTATACCACCAATTGTTCCCATATCCACACCAAGTCTTACATCCGAAAGCAATTTAAGGCTTTCCTCAGCGGTCATGATCCTCGCATTGGAAAGCAGACCCAGAGAACGGTATATCCTGTCTTCAAACCGGTATGGATTCTGATTGTAGAGCTCCCTGCGGAGCAGCTTTTCCTGTTCGATTATTTGTGAGGCTACATTCTTTACATTTGCAATTATTTCCTCTTCAGTCTGCCCAAGTGTGACCTGGTTGGAAATTTGAAACATATTTCCCGATGCTTCACTGTTTTCGCCATATATCCCTCTGATGGCAATGCCGATCTTTCCGCCTGCTTCCAGGATATTCCTTATATATCCGGTCATCCCCAATGCAGGAAGGTGGAGCATTACTGACGCTCTGATTCCTGTCCCTACATTGGTAGGGCAGCAGGTAAGATAACCCAGTTTTTTATCAAAGGCAAAATCGATTTTTTCCTCAAGCAATACATCCAGCTTGTTGCACAACTGCCATGCATCATCAAGCTGCATACCCGGAAAGATACATTGTATCCTTAAATGATCTTCTTCGTTTATCATAATACTGATTTTTTCATCTCTGCTTATGATTACTGCGCTTTCCCTTTTGCTTTCACCCAGATCGGGACTGATGATGTGTTTCTCTACAAGTATCTGCCTGTCAATGGGATCAAGTCTTCCTATTTTCATAAGGACTAGATTTTTAGACACGGCTTCACTGCTTTGGGAAATAGATTCCCAAACCCTGTTTATGATAGTCTCATCCTGTCCGGCATTCATTCTCGTAGGAAAAGGAATGCCATCGATATTGCGGGCAAGCCTTACCCTGCTGCTTATAGCAATTTGAGCCTCCCGGCTTTCAATATTGTTCTCTTCCGCCATCATTCCTTTAACCCACCTTCCACAGCTTTTATCCTGTCCCTTATTTCTGCGGCTTTTTCGTACTCCTCATTCTGTACGGCTTTACCGAGAAGCTCTTTAAGCCTTTCAACTTCTCTGGAAACCTCCAGCACCTTTGAAATGCCGGCAGGAGCCTTGCCTGTATGCTCATAGTTTCCGTGCAGCCTTTTCAATACAGGCTTAAGCATTTCCCCAAATTTCGAATAACAGTTGCCGCAGCCCATTTTTCCGGTCTTGCCGAAGTCCCCGAAGCCCATTCCGCAGACCTCGCAGCACGCTTCTTTAGGGACGTGCTCCGCATGGATATCAATATGACTCAGTCCGATGAATCCTGATAAAAAATCATTAATATTCAATGACGGACCAAATCCCCCAAACCCCAACTGGCTTTTTCCTCTGGCGCACTGATCACAAAGCAGCATTTCAACCTTGCTGCCATTTACAATCTTTGTAAGATGCACATTTGCCGGTCTCTTGTTACATTGCTGGCATAACACTCATATCACTCCCTATACAAGCAAGCTTGTAAGAATATTTTTCAAAATACTGGCCCTCAATAAATCCCTGCCAGGCATCGGGATAAACCCCAAGACCTTGTCACTGGTAGCAGCTTTCAAAATCAAGCCTTCCCTGGCAGTTATGACGTCATAGTCCACGAAGTTGTTGATAAATATCTCTGCAGACTGCTGTGAAATACTTATGCCCATGGAAGATACTATATGCATGAGATAGTTGCCGGGACGGTTGATGTTCACACGACGGATTTTAATATGTCCGCCTCCGCCCCTTCGGCTCTCGACATAATACCCCCTATCAGTAGTAAACCTGGTGTCTATAACATAATTTATCTGTGATGGGACACAATTAAAATGGTTTGCCAACTCATTCCTCTGGATTTCTATGGAACCGTCGGTATCGTTAATCAACTGCTTGATAAACGCTTCGATAATATCACTCATCCTGGCCACTTGCTTCACCCCCGCATCCTTATTTTATCGTATACATACTATTTTGCTTCGCGAGATAATAATTTCGGCAGCAAAAACATTTATTGATTTTGACTTTCTTTGACTTTTAATTATATTATAAAACATGCCAGCAGCAA
>VEPD01000202.1 GCA_012027035.1 Ruminiclostridium sp.
CTGCTTTCAGCAAAAAATGAAGGGGGACGGCTTCCGTCTTTGGTTGTGGTGCCTACCTCCCTTGTATTCAACTGGTGCGCAGAGCTGGACAAGTTTGCTACCGAATTGTCTTACTCGGTTGTCTGCGGAAATAAGGAAGAAAGAACTAGGCTTATAAATGAAACAGGCGGCCACGATGTAATAATCACTTCCTATCCGCTTATACGCAGGGACATTGAAGAGTATGCCGGTAAAAGCTTTCGTTACTGCATACTGGATGAAGCACAACACATAAAAAATCCCGATTCACAGAATGCAAAAGCAGCCAGGCTCATCCATGCGGAAAAGCGGTTTGCACTTACCGGTACTCCGATGGAGAACAACCTGGCAGAGCTTTGGTCCATTTTTGATTTCGCACTTCCCGGCTATCTATATTCGTACCGGAAATTCACAGCAAAATATGAAGTGCCTGCTGCAGGCGAGGAAGGTTATGAAGCACTACAGGAGTTAAGCAAGCAAATAAGGCCTTTTACTTTGAGACGACTGAAAAAGGACGTCCTGGAGGAGCTTCCGGATAAAATAGAGCATACTCTTATTGCCGAGATGACAGATGAACAGAAAAAGATTTACATTGCGTATCTGCAGCAAATCAAAGGGGAAATTGACAAAGAGATTGAAGAAAAAGGCTTTGAAAGAAGCCAGATAAAAATACTGGCAGGCTTGACCAGATTGAGACAGCTTTGCTGCCATCCCAGCCTGTTTATTGATGGCTACGAAGGTGAAAGCGGTAAATTACAGCTGCTGGAGGAGATACTTCATGATTCCGTCGACAGCGGCCATCGCATCCTTGTTTTTTCCCAGTTTACAGGCATGCTGCAGCTTATACGTAAAAGACTGACGGCTGAGGGCTTGGAATGCCTTTATCTCGACGGCAGCACACCGCCAGAGGAAAGGGGATATCTTGTCAACTCCTTTAACGAAGGTATCGGCAAGGTATTCCTGCTGTCACTGAAAGCAGGCGGGACGGGCCTGAATCTTACCGGAGCGGATACCGTCATACATTACGACCCCTGGTGGAATCCGGCTGTTGAGGATCAGGCCACCGACAGGACATACAGGATAGGCCAGAAGAAGTCGGTACATGTTATGAAGCTGGTCTCAAAAGGGACCATTGAAGAGAAGATTCTCAAGCTTCAGGAAAAAAAGCGGGAGTTGATTGACGCAGTGATTCAACCTGGTGAAACACTGCTGACCAGGATGACACATGAGGACCTGCAGGCGTTGTTTGATCTCTCCTGATTGTAAACGATCAGGCTATATCTCTCCGTGTGAGTCTTACAATTGAATATATAATAAAGCCAAAGCTCAGTAATACGATATATATCACAGATGCAAGCGGACTCATGGAGTCGTTCAGTGTGAGAGAAGGCGGCATTGCTGCAATGTCAGGGTCAAAGGACCGAGAATCCTGTATGAATAGGTTAATTGCCATGCCCAAATAGGTTTGGATGCTTGGAGCCAGTTTTACACCGCTTGTCTGTATGTAGGAATAATAAAGAATATTGCTGAACTGATAGTTCAGATCTATAAGCGAAAAATGTTGAACTATGCTTTTCAACATGAACGGTGATATGAGAAATATATAAAAAATAATAAAAACCAACGTGATTACGGCAGGTATCCTCTTTCTGAACAAACTTGATAGAAAGATGGATAATGCGGCGAAAAATATGATGAAAAGAGCAGAATATGCAAAAATACCGGGTAATACCCTGAACAGGACGTCAAGGGATTCCGGATCCACACCTGTGGCTTTATAGAATATGAGCAGCGTCAGACACAATATTGCTGCAGTATAAATACAGGTTGAAATGAAAAGTCCCAGAAATTTGCCCAGTACGATTTCATAACGCCTTAAAGGTTTACTGGACAATATGAGCATGGTGCCTTCGCTTTCCTCATTGGCAACAAGGCCGGAGCCTACGGTCGAAACCATTACCGCAACCGGTATTCCCACTGTCCAGATAAAGCAGATGAAGGTGAAAATCACAGAGGCAAGCTGCTTTTGTAAATCAAGATTTGCTACGCCGCCTAACATATCTTTCAGGCTGGAAAGTATTATGAGCAAAACTAAAGCAGTTATTATAAGCAGTATCAGTATTGTTCTTATTTTCATAACTTTTCTCATGGTAAATAGTATTACAGGTATCATTTTCATCGACCTCCTTCGGACATGGTCTGCCTGTAAATGTTTTCAAGACTCACGTCCTCTTCTGCAAACCGGTCCAGTATGATTTTCCCTGTGTAAAGGATTTCAACCAGTTTATTCTTCATTTCCGCAGGATTTTCGGTAGTTATGAGCATCTCAGAATCACCGGTCTCCTTTATTTCCGAGACCAATTGGTGCGCATGCAGTTCCGCCATTACGCGGGCATTGTCGGAAGTCTTGAGAATAAATCTTCCTTTATTATACACACCCTTTATATTGCCCATATTGCCTTCTATGACTGTTTCGCCCTTGTTTATCATGGTTACGTCGTCAACAAGCTGTTCAAGCTCCGTAAGAATGTGACTGCTTATGAATATTGTGGTGTTTCTGGTTTTTACAAGCTGCTTCAGGGTTTCCACCACTTCCATCCTTCCCGTCGGGTCAAGGTTCGCCGTAGGCTCATCCAGTATGAGAAGCTCCGGCTCGGTTATTATTGCTTGTGCAAGGCCAATTTTCTTTCTCATTCCGGCACTGTATTTTCCAACCTTGCGTTTTTTAAATTCCACAAGGCCCAGCTTATCCAGCAGAACAACGGCCCGCTTCGAGCCTTCCCTGGGTGGTATGCCGCCAAGATAAGCCATATATACAAGGTACTCAACAGCGCTTAGATCATTGTAAAGTACCGGAAACTCCGGAGAATATCCCAGCAAGCGCCTGGCGGGGATGCTGCCCAAAGGATGGCCGGCTATGCTGCCTGAACCGCGTGTAGGGTGCATCGCACCGATGAGCATCTTTATCGTTGTGGTTTTGCCGGCGCCATTGGGACCGACAAATCCGTGGATGGAGCCGCGTCTGACAAGGATATCAAGATTGTTTACGGCTGCAAAGCTTCCAAATTTCTTTGTGAGTTTGTCGGTTTTTATTATCACATTATTATCATTCATTACCATCACCCCTTCCTTTTGCCGATACTCTTTGTAAGAAGTGCCTTTTTAACAATAGAGGAGTGAGAAACAAAACTGTCAGAGTGATAATAACAAGAACAGTTAGAGGCTTTATGCTTTTTGAAGTTTTTGCCACCTCCGCACTGACGGACACATATTCTCTCTTTCCCCACAAATCCAGCTTTTCAAGCATTATGTCGTGAACGCCTGCAGGAATATTAACCAGGGCTTCGTTCTTATCTGTTTCCGTTACCATCATTCCGTCAATGAGGACTCTATAATTTGAACCGGGGCTGTTTTCACTCCACTCCAGCAGCATTGGCGATTTTATTTGCTCTTTATCCGTAACGTTCCGGAAACTAACTCCGCTCTCATGGATCAGAGCCAATATTTCGCCGGTATCAGTCAAAACAAGAATCCTGCCTTCCTCATCCATGGAAGCGCCGATGACTGAGAGGTTGAAGCTTGAAATAAATTTCCCGGTATCGGCGTCAATAAAATAAAGTCTCGGTCGCATGTCCGATTCCCCATCAATGGCAGCTACCACAAGAATGTTTCTGTTGTTATCAGTTTTCATTTCCTTTATGAATATACCGGGAATGAAATTTTCGTTATCGCTGCCTGAATTTTTATTCTGTATCTTTATTGTTTTTATCGGTTCTTTCTTCTCCTGGGATACATCAAATATATCGATCTCAATTCCCGGTTCATAGACCAGATTCTTTACTATGGCAAGCTCCGGCTTTCCGTCTCCGTTTATGTCGTGTATGGCGCAGGCCGGTGTTATTTTATCTGTGTTCAGATTCCCCAGGCCGCTTGTTCCTCTGAATGAATCATACAGGTAAATACGCTTGCCGCTTTTACCACTGGTTATTTCTATTTCCGGGCCATTACTCCCCCATGCCTTGAACACAATATTATCCACAGCGCCGTCCAAATCAAAATCTGCTTTCCCTCCCGCATCCTCCTGTATTTTTTTTGCCAGTTCACTGTTATCCGGCCTTTCCAGCTGCCACAATACTTTGCTTAAATCCGGACTTAATGAGAGAACATCAAGGGATGTACTTGCGTATAAAAACCCATTATCCCTGCCGGCAACAAGGAAAAGCCCATCTCCGGCATTGACCACGGAGCCTGCTATGGGTAAGGGTGTTTCGGTGTTGCCGGTCTCCATATCTATCACTGTGGTCGTCACAGTACCATCCGAATCGGAGATATGGGGAACAACCATACACTTTTTACCGTTTATTTCACCAAACGCAGGTATAACAAATGAAGGAAGCTTGCTTAAGCTCACGTCCCAAATCTTTTTACCCGTTTTCCCGTCTATCATGACAACAGTTTGACGTTTGTCGTTGTATTTCCTGTTTGCTTCCCTCTGTCCGGGATGGCCGAAGAAAACTGCGGCGGCAATATCGCCCAGACCGTCGCCGTTGATATCACCGGGCTGCCAGAATTCAACATTCCTGTAATTGCCGTCCTGCATACCGGTGGGGTTCTTCGGACCCTCGTCTCCATAATATTTTGCCAGAAGGCTGTCCACATATTTAAAAACTTCAGCTTTCCAGACAATATCGCCTTTTATTGCATCCACCATGTATATATTGCCGTCTTCGGAAGCCGCCACAAGCATGGGAGAGCCCCCGGCCGCTTTTTCCGCCGAAATCCAGCCCGACACCTGCCATATGGATCTTGGTATTTCTGCAGTTATCTTGCCCTTGTCATTTTTCATTACAAATTTGGAAGATATGCTCTTTTCAAGGAGGACTTCACCGCTGGCGCCATTCAAGACCTTTATCTGTCCGCGCTGGCCTATGACTGCAAAGTCCCTGACACCATCGCCGTTTGTATCGCCAATCTGTATGGCGTCCCAGACATTATCCCTGTCAACGCTTTCCCACAATACCCTTCCATCCGACGCATCCAGAAGCCAGGTAGAATATCCGGCAGTTACAAGCAATCCCTGCTTCCCGCCTTCATATTCTACAGCTCTGAGACCGGTCACCGGCGGCTGGTATTGGAACCAGCCCCTGTCATCCTTGTAACGAAGCATGGAAGGCTTGAAATCAGCAAGCTCTTTCCCTGACCCCGAACTGAAAACATGTATATTGGGAAATGTTTCGTCAGAGGTTGCTGCAGCTATATCCGACATCCCATCGCCGTCAAGATCCCGGAGTATTGTAAATGCGGATACGGGAGTATTCGTGGGAATTACAAGGCTGGTCTTACCTTCACGAACTATGCTCAAGCCTGAAGAAGTTGCCAGTATCACCCCCTGGTCATCAAGATATGCCGGCAGGCATGTCAATATACCCAGGGTACCGTTACCCAGCCTTATCACCGAGGCTTTCGGTTCTTCAGAAGCTGAAGAAGCGATAAATCCGGTGCTGAGAACGCTGATGACAATAGACAAAACCAGAAAAGAGAGCTTGCTTCTTATAAATCTCATAGAAGGACTCCTTAAATTTAATTAACACCATTATATCAAAAAAATATAAAATATGTCAGCATATTTTTCAAATTTGCTAAAATGCAGAATATGAAAAATGATGTGCACTTTGTTGGGGGTAAAAGTCATCTACATGCGCAGAATTGTTTTGAGAGGACTAAAGCGCGGTGAATGTGAAAAAGCTAGCGTCACTGATTCAGCATCCGTGCTTCATCAGTGACTATTCGGACATCCGTGTCCGAATCACGCTTTTTCTACATTCCTCCCGCTTAAGTCCTCTTTTTGAACCTGGAACAAAACAATCCTGATGCATTCACTGACTTCCACCCCCAACGCGTGTGCTTAAACGGCGCACCTAGGATGGGGATGAGGTTAGTTAATGCTTTGAAGTATTTGGACAATAAAACCCGGCAAATGAGATTTAGAAAAAGCGTGATTAAGACATGGATGTCTTAATAGCTTCCGTTGAGCCATGGATGGCGAATCGGAAGCGTTAGCTTTTTCAAATCGAATGAGCCGTGGTTTTATCCAAATACTGGCCAGCATTAACGTTCTCATTCCCATTCCGTGGTGCGCAATAGTTCGCATAATCCTACATATACGTATAAACCGGCAGTACATGTTAATTCACACAAGGTTTTCCGGATTCAGGCACTTAAGCTCCTCCGACACAAAAATCCCGTCCTTCCGTACAAGGATATCGTCAAACCATATTTCACCGCCGCCGTATTCCGGCCGCTGGATAAATACCAAGTCCCAATGGACGGCGGACTTGTTGCCGTTGTTGCATCGGTCATAGCATGAGCCCGGTGTGAAATGGAGGCTGCCCCTTATCTTCTCGTCAAAGAGAGTGTCTTTCATTGGCTTTTCTATATATGGATTCAAGCCCAGTGAGAATTCACCCACATACCTTGCACCCTCGTCCGTATCGAATATCTTATTGATCTTTACATTGTCGTTGGACGTAGCATTTATGATTTTTCCGTCCTTAAATTCCAGACGGATGTTATCATATGTAAAACCCTGGTACTTTGCCGGAGTATTATAGGAAATAACACCGTTTACCGAATCCCTGACCGGCGCCGTGAAAACCTCGCCATCAGGGATGTTCCTCTTCCCTTCGCACTTTATTCCCGGCAAACCTTTTGCAGAAAATGTCAGATTGGTGTCTTTGCCTGTGATTCTCACCCTGTCTGCTTTATCCATGAATTTAACCAGACTGTCCATGGCTCTGGACATTTTTAAGTAGTCAAGATTGCAGACATTGAAATAAAATTCCTCAAAAGCCTCCGTCGACATTTCCGCCATCTGGGCCATGGAAGGATTGGGATACCTGAGAATCACCCATTTGGTATGTTCCACCCTTTGCTCCATATGGACCGGCAAGGCAAACAGCCTGTTGTAAAGCTTAAGCCTGTCATCCGGAACATCACTCAATTCGTTGGCATTGTCTCCCGCCCGGACTCCGATATATGCGTCCATATCCTTCATTCTTGCCAGCTCATAGGCCGCCATAAGCTTTAACTGCTCTTCAGTGCACTCCTTCAGCAGTACGCGTTTCAGTTCATCATTCTTTATTGACAGGAAGGGTAGGCCTCCCGCCTTATATACTTCGCGAACCAACGCCTTCGCAAGAGGGATCTCAAAACCGATGGTCTCAATCAGCACCTTTTCTCCGTCTTTGACTTCACATGAGTAATTGACCAAATTCTCCGCAAGCTTTGATATTCTAGGGTCATTCATATTCTATTTCCTCCGTATATCACAATTTTGAACAAATGTATCAAAATCCCTTATCACAATTTTTAAGAAATGCGTCAGAAGCGAGGAGTACAAGGAAGCCGAAGCGCAAAAACCGCAGCATATATGTAATATGTGAGGATTTTTGCGACTGACGGCTGACGCAGTAATCCGACGCTTATCACGCATTTCAAGAAATGCGTCAGAAGCGAGGAGTACAAGGAAGCCGA
>VEPD01000489.1 GCA_012027035.1 Ruminiclostridium sp.
ACATAAATTACATCTGCATGTTCTATGGTAGAAAGACGATGGGCAATAACCAGAGCGGTACGGCCTTTAATCAGTATGTTCAATGCCTGCTGCACCAACCGTTCGGACTCGGAATCACGCGAAGATGTCGCCTCATCCAGCAGCAGGATAGGTGCATTTTTAAGCAAAGCCCGTGCTATGGCGATACGCTGCTTCTCCCCCCCGGAAAGTCGCACAGCTCGCTCGCCAACATGCGTTTTATAGCCGTCCGGCAGTTGCATGATAAAGTCATGCGCATAAGCCGCCTTAGCTACTGCGATTACCTCATCCCCAGAAGCATCAATCCTGCCGTACCTGATATTTTCTTCAACGGTACCGTCAAACAGCCAGGCATCCTGCGGTACATATGCAACCATGTCCCTTAATTGGGCCAGTGAATACTGGTGTATGGATTTGCCCGCTATGGTAATGCTTCCTTTACCCGGCAGATAAAAACCCATAAGTAATTTAATAATAGTACTCTTACCACTACCGCTGGAACCTATAAGCGCGGCTACTTGTCCCTTTTCTACCGAAAGTGTCAGACTATTAAGAATTTCATTACCTTCCTCATAACAGAAAGATAACTCTTTGATTTTAATCATGGTATTTTCAAACCTGGTATCGGTAATATCACACCTTTCTTCTGCAACATACCTTTCCTGTTCTGCAGGTTCGTCCAGGAGTTCAAATACCCGGGCGGCTCCCGCCAGCGAACTCTGGATATTCGCTATAAAGCTGCCGAGGTTTAAAAACATGTAAGTAACGCCGTTTAATAGCTGTGTAGCCGCTATTACCGTTCCGAATTCCAATGAACCCAGCATCACCATAAAAGCGCCTGTAGACATGATACCCCCGAAGCTTAAAAATCCCAGCAAAAAGTTGGCGCTTCCCAGCAGGGCGCCTTTTTGACTGCGGGCGATGGAGAACAGCGCCATCTGCTCGTTTTTCTCATCGTAGCGGCCGACTATTATTTGACCGATATTAAACATCTTTATTACGTGGAAACCGGCAAGCAAATCAGTCAACCGTTCCGTCATCACACCCATCAGCTGTTGTATTTTATCGCTTAATCCGCGTAAAGGCCGGGCGAACCCGATATTTACAAAGGCCGATATCAGCCCTATAAATGTCAACATTGAAGCGATGCGCCAGTCAAGCGCATACATGCTTATTGCCGAACCAACGCCTGATATAATCGAAAACAACACCATGCGCAATTGTCCTGAATATGCCTGCTCCATTACCTGTATGTCGTTTGTTATCCTGGAAATGGCGTCACCGCTGTGAAGGCGCTCATAGTAACCTACCGGCGACTCTTCCATATGCTTGAAAGCATTTAGTCTTAATTCTCCCATTGTCTTTTTTATGCAGCGACTGTATATATAATATGTAATCGGAGTGGTAATTCCCAATATTAATAAACTAATAAGCATAATTGTAATTGCCCTTGTAAGCAGTGATATATCCCCGTTAACCGCGGCATCAATCAAATCCCTCATTATAAATGCGGCTGCAATCGGTACGCCCGCATCCACGGCAACACCACCAAGCAGGCTTATGGAATAAGCCGCCAGTCTTACTTTCATAAAAGACATTATACGAATAAATTCATTAAAATGTAAATCTTTAAACATATGTCATGCCTCCTCTCCCAAATTTCCGCACTGTAGATATTCCTGTTTCGCGAATTGCTTGAGGTACAATTGCCTATAAAGCCCATTTTTCTTGATAAGCTGCTCATGTGTGCCCTCTTCCGCAATGCATCCTTTATCAAGTACAAGCACCTTATCTGCTGTTTTTATTGTGGAAAGGCGGTGGGCTATTACTAGTATGGTATGCCGCCCCACAAAGTGGCTGAAGGCTTCCTGCACCAGTGACTCGGATTCGGTATCCAATGCCGACGTTGGTTCATCAAGCAGCAGTATCGGCGCATCCTTCAATACCGCCCGCGCTATTGCTATGCGCTGTTTTTGTCCACCCGACAGCCTGACCCCTCTTTCACCCGCCAAGGTGTCGTAACCGTCGGGCAGCCCCATGATGAAATCGTGTGCATTAGCTGCCTTAGCTGCGGCAACCGCTTCCTCCCTTGTTGCGCCGGGACGGCCGTAAGCAATATTCTCTGCTATTGCGACAGGAAAAAGATACGTATCCTGGGATACCAGGGAAAACTTTTCACGGACCGCCGACAGTTCCCAGCGGGATAAGTCATGGCCATATATCTTAATATTCCCTTCATCCGGCGCGTAAAAACCGCACAGGAGTTTGAGTACGGTGCTTTTACCGCTGCCGCTTGTCCCTACAAGCGCTGTTGTCTCCCCGCCCAAAAGCCTCAGGTTGAGTTTATCCAGCACCCTCGTCTGTCCGTCGTACGCAAAGCTAACGTTTGTGAATTCCACTGGAACTGCATCATGGTTTATTTCATAAGAAGAACACCCGCTGGTGCGCTCCGCCGGCTGGTCAAGTATTTCAAACAGCCGGCCTGCAGCGCCCATGTTTCTCCGCATATCTATTATCAGTCCCGAAATCCCGGATATAGGGCCGACTACATAATTCAACAACTGTATAAAAGCCATCAGGCTTCCTGCAGTCATTTCTCCCTTTATAGACAGGTATCCGCCGTATATGATACATAATACGAACGGTATTATTCGCAACATGATCCCCACAGGCGCCAAAAGAGAATTTCGCTTCTCTATGTCAAGGCTCTTGCTTACGGAATTGTCAACTTCAATTTTATATTTATTGTATAATACCTCTCCGATATTGAAAGCTTTCAGTATATGTATGCCGCCTATGACATCCTGGGCTGCAGAATTAACCTTCCCCAGAAACTCCTGCAGCTGCCGGGTGTATTTTTCTACGGGTTTGCTCACCACACTGACCAGAAGCATTGCTCCAGGCACCAATATTATACTGACCAGAAGCAGCTTCCAGTTAATAAGCAGCATATATATGAAAGCAGCTATGAATAAAAGCGGTTGGTATATAAGTTCAGGAAAGACGATCTCAAAGAACCCCTGTACTGCCGGGGTATCATTAGACAACCTGGAAACCATATCCCCCGAATTATGCGCTTCCTTATACGACACCGGCAGTTTTTCTATGTGCTGCAGCACGCAGCGCCGCAGGTCGCGCATGACATGCGCTGTAAAACGTCCGGAAGAATAAGCCGTAATATAGTTTATAATTACTCCTGCAATTATTACTGCAAGCATCATATATACAAATTTCACAAGATCCCTGTACTGTCCCATCAATGCCGCATCTATCAAATTCTGCATAAAGTACGCGACAAAAAGATTAACTGCAATGAAAGCTATGGAACCTCCTACCCTTATCGAAAACCAAAAACGGTAAGGCTTTAGGAAAGGAGTCAAACGCTTGAAAGCAGTCCATGTAGTATATGATTTATTACTATTCATCCAGTATCCCTCCAAAATATCTTTATTATTATCAAAAAAGCTTGTCCCAAAAATATTGCGCATCATTTTCCCAATACTGGGATTTTCTCAAATAAGGGAACAGCGGGTAGTGAGACCGAAGTCGTATTTTTAGGCCTGAAAAATACTTCAAGGTTAAACGTATAAGGTTCAAATATAACAATTTGCTGGGTGGTATTGTTATACAGGTCCCCGCCGGTTATCGGTCCGAGCCTACCGCCTTTATGAAACGAGGCTACTTCTTTAAGTTCGTTTAACGTTACCTCATTACCTTTGGATAAAAGCTGTGTTTTTATATTTTCCCATCTTTTAGTATTGCTTTTATCATTTGTATGGTTATCATGGTTTCCCTCCAACAAAAAGGAATTGACTGTAGCAACCGAATCATTGATACCCCATGTTATCCCTTTATTGAGCAGAGAGTCGGAGCTTCTCAATACACGCCGCATATTCTTTCCCTTTCCGCTGAAATTGTTTTCCAGCACTTTGCTTTCATCCGTATCCGAAAGAAAAATCAAATGGTTAAATGTATATTCCTTGGATGGATCCTTCATATAATCGGCAACTACGTTTAAATCCGATTCAGTTTCCAGTGCAAACCGCAGATCTATCGGATATGAACGCTTCCCCTGGGAAGAATACAACTTACCTGTCGGAGAATCCAGTATTGCAGCAAAAACACCGTTATTATTAAATCCTGTGATAATTCCCATAAAACCCATATAGCCAATTGAATAAATAATCTTATCGCTATACTTTATTGTTGTGATGGCTTGTATCTTAGCTATCTGGTTTGAAATCCCTCCGAACCAGTCAAGGACTCTTGCAATCATCGTTTTGTGGGTTACGGACCGCAAGCCGAATACCGAAATAACCAGGCACTGCGTCTGTCTTATCGCATCCGGAATTAGATTATAGAAATAAAGCTCGTCAACGGAAATTTTATTGTCACCCCTGACATTCTCTGTGCCGGAAAAAACCGAAGCCATACCTTCTATTTCGTCTTTACAATTCTGAGGAATCTGAGGTCTTATGTCCCTGGCCCTTAAAAGCATATATTGATATCTTTTGTTATTTGCGGTGATATCACTGATAAATGAGTCAACCAGAGTTTCAATTTCGGGTAGCACTATTTTCATTCGTTCAGCATATTCTTTACCCACCTCCTTATGGCTCAATCCTTTAGAAAAATCAAGTATGACATTGTAATAATTTCCTTTATTTACAATAACAGCTCCGTCCTGTCCGGCTATACCGCTTCCAGCGGAAATAACATCTCCATTCTGCGTATTTACGCTGCTTTGAGCGGAATTTACGCTTTTTTGCTCATTATTGCCGCAACCAGCTTGCAGAATAAGTAAAAAAACTAAAAATCCGGTAACCGCTTTTTTAAACATATTAACGTACATTCCTTTCGCTGTGCTCAAGGCACAAAAAGTGATGAAAGACGATATCTTTCAAGCTAACCCCTCTTCTCCCTTTCTCTTTTCTATCCGCCCGACACTTACCCTATGTTTTTTAATATTTCATTTATGATTGCCACATTCTTTTCTAAATAAGGAGGATTTACCATATCAAGATGTGATCCATATCCGGTATATTGCTTAAATAACCCTGTAGTGCACTTCTTCAATAATTGTATATTTTCTTCCATCATTTCATTATGCCAAGCTAAAAATTTTATTTTCTCATCATCGGCTTTAGTATTGATCATTAATTGCACATCCGGATTAAGGTCATATTCACATTTAATGAAATGTATGTTCGAGTCGATTTTCCCAATATCAACGACCTTTTTAACATCTGAATATTTTTCCCCATTTATATTTATATCGTTATTGTCATCATGTCTATTTTCAAAATCTATTTGAGATTCTTTCTCATCATTTTCATTAAAGTTTTTTTGATTTAATCCTCTTTCAGCTATTTTGATTATATTTTTTATAAAGTTTTCTTTACCACCTCTCTCATTATAAATTCGCATAGTCATTCCTATGGATGTATCAAGTAAAATGATATCGGATACTTTTTGATCACTCTGTATTAATTCTTTTGCAACTTCAAATGCCAGGTTTCCACCTGCAGATTGCCCAAGTAATATACAAGGTTCCCCATCCTGTAAATTTATTATTATATCTGTCCATGCTTGAATATAGTCTTTGGGGTAAAGAAAACTAAAACCATAAAAAGAAAATAAATCAATATCTTTTGCTAATTCATTATAATATTTAGCATCGCCTCCCGGCGGTGAAAAAGCAAATATCTTATTTCCGTTTTTACTATTAAGTTTATTAAGAAGTATTGCCTCAATTTTTCCCAAGCTTATAAATTCTTCCCATGTGAATAATTCACATAATTTTTGAATTGTTGGATTCTCAAACACTTGCTTTAACGAGCTTTCTACACCGGTTTGTTCATATATTTTAGAAATTATCAACATAATTTTAATTGAATTTCCTCCCAACTCAAAGAAATTGTCGTTTATTCCTACCTTTTCTACACCAAGCACCTCCTGCCAAATACCTGCCAGTTTTTTTTCTATCCATGTTACTGGCGCAACATACTCTTCTCCTGTATTTATACTCCCTCCCGGTTCGGGCAGCGCTTTCCTGTCTATCTTTGCATTAGGCGTCAGCGGCATCTTTTCTAACTGGATATAGTACGATGGTATCATGTATTCGGGTAATCCTTTTAACAGGTATTCCCTCAATTCCGGCACCGTCAGGTTTTTATCCGATACTATATAC
>VEPD01000141.1 GCA_012027035.1 Ruminiclostridium sp.
ACTATTCCAAAGAAAGCCAATATACGGACTGGCCGGTGTTAAAGGAAATAGAAAAGAGGACAAACACAAAGATAACCTGGGAAATGTATGCGAGGGACGTATATGATACAACAGTTCAAACAATACTTGCATCAGGCTCAAACCTGCCCGACATAATCTGGCAGGTACAAGGAGCGGACAATCTTCTTCTTAACGATGTGACTATAGATTTAGCTCCATATATAAAAGGGGGAAAGGCTCCGAATCTCAAAAAGCTTTTTGAAGATTACCCTGAAGCCGCATCCTTCAATTCCATGGATGACGGACGGATTTCTTCAGTTCCTTATATGATTGATGATGTAAAGGATAATGCATTTTCAATTTCTATGAAAAAGAGCTGGCTTGATGCATTACAGCTTCAGGTGCCAACGACTATAGATGAATTTACTAATGTATTGACAGCATTCAGAGACAAGGATCCCAACGGAAACGGTAAAAAAGACGAGATACCTTTTATGACAAGAAATTTTAATTGGTTTAAATACTTTGGACCTTCTTTTGGAATCAAATCGAATACCGATGACTGGTATTTCTATGCAGATGATAATAACAAGGTATATTGTACGGCTACAACGCCGGAATATAAGAACTATATTTCCTGGATAAATATGTTGTATAATGAAAAACTGGTTAATCGGTCTGCACTTGAGACACCTGATGCTGTAAGTGATATAGTAGCTGCATTAACAGATAAGACAAATCCGTTTGTGGGAACAATTTTATGGAATTCCTATAACGTTATGTATTCCTGGAACAAGGAACCCTTCGGCGGCTTTGTCAGTGTACTTCCTCCAAAAGGCCCAGGTGTTGCCAAAGTCGAAGCTTCTCCCAGAAGTGCTGCAAATGGCAATATGGTTGTAACAAAAGCAAGTAAAAATCCGGATGCCGCAGTAAGATATATCGATTTCAATTATAGCGAAGAAGGAATCACTTTATCCGGTTATGGTATTGAAAATGACAGTTATAAAATCGTAGACGGCAAGAAAGTTATGACAGACAAGTTAAAAACCAATACTACCGGAAATCCCGACTGGTATATGCCTGAAGGGTATGGAATCAAGACCCATATGACTGTTTATGAATGGGATCCGTGGGGGCAGGTGGTCGGCTGGAAGGATGAAAATTATAAAGATAATGATGCCATCGTAAGCTTGTTCACAGCAAAACCATTCTTCTGGAAAAACTTCAGGGTAAATAGCGCAGAAAGGGTCATAAGAGATAATATGTGGCCTGATATTGAGACATATATCGATGAAAACATGCTGCAGTTTGCAACGGGCATAAAACCAATGACAGAATGGGATGCTTTTACAAAAGAACTTACGGAAAAATATAAAATAAATGAAATCATTGAAGGGTATATTCAACCAGCTTACGACAGATATTTGAAGGATATTGAAAACCTTAAAAAGTAACAGGGAAATTTTAAATTTATAGAAAATCCATATAGGAGACAGAAAAACTAAAATAAGTTTTTTTGTCTCCTTTTCCGGCTATTTCCGCTAGAGAGCCATATTCTGTGTGTTGAAGGGGGGGGGTCTAAAATGATATAATAACTAATAGAGTTATAAGACTGATCACAAATTCGTGTATTCCCATGGTGATTATTTATGTATAAGCTATTAATAGTTGATGATGAGCATTTGATAACCGAAGGCCTAGCACAGGGAATCGACTGGACAGGCATGGGATTTGAGATATCCGGAATGGTGTTTAACGGTCTGGAGGCATTAAAGTTTATTGAACATACCAGACCCGATGTTATTCTGACCGATATTAAGATGCCTTTTATGGATGGGATTGAGCTTATAAGAAGTGTTAAATTAATAGACAGTCAAATCAGTTTTGTTATTTTAAGCGGTTATGATGATTTTGGATATGCGAAAAAGGCAATCGAATATGGGATAGTTTCATATCTGTTGAAACCCCTTAAAGAAGATGAAATCAGCGAAGTGTTCCGGAAGTTGTTTTTAAAGCTTGAGAATAAAAAAGCTATGGATAACCAATATTCCAGAATCCGCGAGAGGCTGGATAATAATAAATATGTAATTTTCGGCAATTTATTAATGAAACTGATAAATGGAGAACTTCAGGATATAAATATTTTTCGGAGAGAAATTAGTGATATTGGTGTGAATTTATGTGAGGAATATATTTGCTTTATAGCATTTTGTTTTGATGTTAAAGATAAAAGTGAAGATAATAAATTAAAGAACCAATTAATCCTACATGAGGCTATAGATTTTTGGGCTGATTATAAATATCCGGTATTCACCGATTCGGAAAAATTTTTTATTGTAGCAAACAGCAGCATTATTATAGATATCTGGGAATTAAAAAGAGCTGTGGAAATGTTTAGGAAGCATATTGAAGAAAGAAATCCGCCATTGCTTAATAATGTTATTTTAAGTTTCGGCTTAGGCAGCAGCAGCAGGTTATTCAACAATTTAAACAAATCTATGTGGGATTCGGTTGCAGCGCTAAAATATAGATTCTTTAATGGCTATGGCCATATTATACACTATAGTGAAATCCAGGGAAAAGATAACATCATCATTGAAAATGGCGCGGTAGTACGATTTATAAATGATCTGGATGTAGAAATAATAAAAGGAACGCAAAGCGATATACATGCTATTATCAGTTTATTTTTTGAGGACGTTCTGTACAAGAGTTTTTGTGATTCAAGCTGGGTTTATATGAGATTAGTTGAAATATATCTTCTTTTAATAAATAAAATTGAGGAAAGAGGAATTCACATAAAGGCTATGAAATCGGAGGAGGTTTATAATTATTTTAAAGCAGCCTGTACTTTTACAGAAGTAATCAGTGGTTTCAGTAAGCTGATAATTGAACTGTGTGAGCAGGTAAGTCTGATAAAATCAAGCTGCAACAACATTCTTATATTTGAAGTGAAGAATTATATAAACAAATATTATTATAAAAAAATCAGTTTACAAGAGCTTTCAGATACCTTTTTCATAAATCCAAGTTATTTAAGCACACTCTTTAAAAAAGAAACAAAAGAGAATATCTCCGATTATACGCAAAAAGTGAGAATTGAAAATGCGAAGACTTACCTTAAGGAATTAAAGAGTCCGATTCAGGAAATCGCAGAAATGACAGGATTTACTGATTACAGGTATTTTTGCTGTGTCTTTAAAAAAACCACCGGTGTGTCGCCGCTTCAGTACAGAATGAAGCTAATACAAAACTAATATATTGAAAGGCTTTTAGTATGTTAAAAAAGTTTATACCCTGGTCAGGAAAAATAAAGTTTAAAAGTCTTTTAATATTTATATCGGTATTTCTGGCAACAATTTGTACTTTTACTATTATGCTGGAGTCTTATATTAGTACGATTAGTTTTATCGAGAATGAAGTGGATAAAAACAATAAGAGCAATCTGATCCAGATGGAAAAAAAGTTGGCAAACAACATGTACAGGATAAAAAAAATAACTGAAGTTATAACAAATAATCAGTTGATAATTGACAGTATTATTGATCATGAAACAAATCCCAATGCTTTAAAACTGAAAATACGTAACTCTTTAAACGCATTTTTAATAAAAATGATGGGCTTTAGCGATTATATAGAGTCAGTAAGTTTATTGACCAATTCTTTTGGGATTTATCCGGGAAGTAACTATTCATTCATGTATACATATAAGGATATTGTCAATGCAGGCTTTGAAGAATCATTAAAAGATCCTGAAAACGGGAATGCGGTTTTTTATGAAGCGGCAAGAGAGGACGATGGGACACAAGTATCAAACATGGAGTTTATTAATAAGCTTAAAAAGAGTAATTACTTTTCCAGGATTATTAAATATAAAGGCGTTGTTTATGGAAGAATATTTATTATCATAAAACCGGAGGCTATCGCCAAGATATTCAAGGATAACCGGTCTTATATGATCTGCAACAGTGATAATAGCACTATATGGAAAGCTAAAGATATTTCAGATAGCGACGAACAAGATGTTAAAGATGCTATTACAAAGGAAAGTGTTCTTGATATTTTAAAGGTTGATGCTGATAATAAAAAGGTATATGTTATGAATTCCTCTTTTAATGATTGGAAGCTGGCATACCTCTTTGACAGACAGGGTATAAGGCAAAAGACGTCAATGCTTGGAGCTTTTTTTGCTATAGCGTTTATTTTCACTTTGATAGTTGCGTTTTTATTTTCACATCTTATCTCGAGGAAAATCACATCACCCCTAACATCTCTCATCAAGCTGATTAACAGGTATTCAAGCAAGATTGAGACAGATAATAATACGTTTGGGGATAAAAAAAACCGTACCCTTACTATTAGGGAAAGTATAATGTATTTTATGATAGGAGTTATTTTTTTACCTTTGTTGCTTTACTCTGCGTTTTCATATTTGTATACAAGTAGAATTATAGAGGCTTCTATCACCGAATCAAATATCAGTACCTTTAATGTGATATCTGAGAATCTTAACAATTTTATTACAGATAGAGAAAAAGTGATGAAAGGGATCGCAAATGATAGCATTATACAGGAGATTTTCTTAAAGGATACTAATAATGACTCCCAATTTTTAAAGGCCCAACAAATTATAGATATTTATACTCAGCTTAATGAGGGAAGGGATGAAGTCCTATTGTCTGATACTGAAAACAGGCTCCTTCACTTTTATAGCTATTATCAGTACAAGGGAGAGAATGGCTTCGAAAATCAGGGCTTTGTACAGCCCGAAAGCGGGAAATACGGCTGGACCGGCGTATATAGGGATAGATTCAACACGTTGCTCCTTAGTCTGACTATCAGGATCCTGAATATCAGGACAAATGATAAATTGGGTTTTATTAATGCAAGTATATTGGAATCCAGCCTTGAAAATGTATATAAGACTTATAAAAATGATAATATGGATTTTTTTATAGTTGATGACAAGAACATTATAATATCACATGCAAATAAAAATGATATTGGTACAAAGTTAAATTTACCTCAAAACTTTGAAGGCGTTATCTCAAAAAACGAGGAAGGTTTTACGCTTAAAAGCAAGCTTATAAATGGGAACTATTATTTTATAGGTTCATATGGCTTCAATTTAACCGAGGCCAAGACAAAACAGCTTTTTAACCAGAAAGTATATATTATTATCATGACTCTTTTTATTGCTGTCATACTTTCGTACCTCATTTCTTTTTCTGTAACATCCTCTTTAAGTAAGATGAACAGGCTTTTAAAGAAGTTATGCATAAATGATATGGGGGAAATGTTCCCGCAGGACGGTTCAATTTATGAAATAAACCAGCTTGGGGCGGCTTTCAATGAAATGTCCTTGCGCATAGAGACGCTTATTGATGAAATACTTATTAAAAACAAGGAGCAGATAGTGTTGATCAATAAAAAAAGAGATGCGGAAATGGTTGCTTTACAATCTCAAATAAATCCCCATTTTCTTTATAACACGTTTGAAGGCGCTAATTGGTTGATAAAACAGGGGAATACGCAAAAAGCGGTTAGAATGCTTCAGTTGCTTTGCGAATTTCTAAGATATTGTGCCAGAAGCAACAATATGATAGTTACTATATTGGAGGAAATAGAGTATTTAAAGCTATATGTGGAAATCATGAGGATGCGTTTGTCTGATAACTTTGAGTTTCGGCTGGATATTGACGAATCCATAATGGCATGTAAATTAAACAAGCTTATTTTGCAGCCTATTGTGGAAAATGCGATTTATCACGGGATCATTCCCAAAAAACATACGGGAATAATTGAAGTTAAAGCTTTTCCGGATGGAGATGAATTAGTCATCCGGATATATGACGATGGGATAGGAATCGAAGATAATAGACTTGATAATATAAATCAAGAATTGGATAGCGGAAACTATGCTGAGCATATAGGTCTGAAAAATGTACAGACAAGGATAAGGCTTCTTTTTGGAGCTTCTTACGGTCTTAAAATTAAAAAATTTCAGCCTACTGGTACAATGGCTGAAATACGAATACCAAAAATAATATAGTATTTCATTTCAGCAGTTTGCGGCAAGCAGTTGCCTGAAGCAGGTATACTTGATTCAGATGGGAAGACATAAAAGAAGATTATAAATAATTTGTTTGGCAAAAATTATTGACTTCTTGATTTAATTGGTTTAATATAAATGTATAAGACACTAATACTTAAAAATCGCTTTAGCAAAAGATTAAAGAATAAAGAGAAATATTTTAGGAGGAATTGTCTTATGGTAATGGATAACATAATTAACGCTCATTTATATAAAGGTCTGAGTGAAAGAATTGCCACGGGACTAAAATACATTAAGGAAAATAACTTTTCCAACATGGAGCCTGGTAAATATGAGATAGATGGAAGTAATGTTTACGCTCTAATTCTGGAATATGAAAGTAAACCGTTTGATACCTGCAAATGGGAAAGCCATAGACGTTATATCGATGTACAATATATTGTTAATGGCTTTGAACGGATAGGCTATGCAAATATCGACAGTATAAAGATTTCCCAAGAATATGACAGAGAAAAGGATTACATGTTTCTTGAGGGAGAAGGCAACTTTTTTCATATAACAGCAGGTACTTTTGCAATATTTGGCCCTCAAGATGCTCATATGGTAGGAATTGCGGAAAATGAGCCCGGCAAGGTCAAAAAAGTCGTTATAAAAATATTGGTATAATAAGATTTTTAACAACTATGACGGCAATCGACATTGTATGTTTCGAAGCCGCAAAAATTGATGGTACTATACCTATTCAGATTTTTAGCATAATCCATCTTCTGAAACCAAATGCTTTTCCTAAAAAATAGCTAGACAGCAAATACCATCATGAAATTGAAAGTATTCTAATTTATTAGGTCGGGTGGTTGAGATTATGGTAAGCACACAATTCAAACTAAAAGAAGAGTTCGAGATACGAAACATTATATCCGTAAATTACCTTGAACTAGCCAGGGTATTTTCGTTAAAGGGTGAAATGCATGACTTCTGGGAATTCTATTATGTTGACAAAGGTGAAGTCAAGGTTAGGATTGACGGTGAAATTTATAATCTGATGCAAAGGCAAATGATTCTATGCAGACCCAATGAATTTCACAATATATTGGCAAATAACTCCTCCTCTAATATTATCATGATTGCTTTTGAGTGTAAATCCGAAGCCATGGACTATCTTGATAAAAAAGTTTATTGCCTTGACAAGTATGAAATAAATCTGATTGCAGAGATTTTTAAGCGTAGTTTCCGCGGTTCTGCAACACTCTTTCTATCATCAAATCAGATTTGCTTTAGCGATCTGAATGGAATAACTGATACATTTTTTGGTTGTGAGCAATATATTAAAATCAATCTTGAACTTCTTTTACTGATACTGGTCAACAGGAAAAACAAATATAGTGCAACAGAGCTTTCATCACCTTCGAAGGATAGAAACGAGGATAATAAAGTAGAAAGTATAATAGAATATATGCGTAATAATATTAAATCGAATCTAGTTCTTGAGGATATCTGCAGGTTTTCAAATCTTGGGAAAACATATCTGGAATCAATTTTCAAGAGAAAAACAGGCATGGGTGTTATAGAATATTTTAAGAAATTGAAGATAAGTCAGGCAAAGCTAATGATAAGAAACGAAAACTATAATCTGAGTGAAATATCCGACCTTCTGGATTTCAGCAGCATAAGCTGTTTTACCAGGTACTTCAAGCAAATAGAGCAAATGACGCCTTCCGAATATGCAAAGTCTGTTAAGGCAAGAATTAATTGATAATAGTTTAATAATGCGGACATAAATATGGGAAAACATGAAATGACAGATTGCGTTTTATATTAAGGGGGCAATTATTATGAGTAGCCAGAGAAAATATCTATTTTTGGACGACCATTTTCTGGAGAAGTCGGAACAAACCAAACGTACCTTTTACCAATGGGAAAAGGAAGCCGGCAATCCGGTTATT
Source organism: Ruminiclostridium sp. (assembly GCA_012027035.1). Lineage (GTDB taxonomy): Bacteria > Bacillota > Clostridia > Acetivibrionales > DTU013 > MnB-11. The sequence goes on from VEPD01000141.1 coordinate 7,999, forward strand.
ACTAAAAAAAACGACTGGGAAGGTATTGGACCCTATGTGTTTACAGCAGCATCGAAATGCTCCCCCTATAAAGCGTGGTACGGCACATTTGGAGGGAAAGGAAACGATTATCCTGCCGGCTTCTTTCATTCTGAAGATGGCATTAACTGGAATGGCGAGCGGCAGATGAGTGACGGGACGGACGATGGCTGCCAGGGCTGCTCAGGTATTTTCGACGAAGGGCATAATTTTGGCGAGTATCCCTATATTGGCACGGCCATTTTCAGGGGTACAATGGATGTCCCGCAGCTCCACGTGCGGTTTCGACGTTCAAAGGATGGTGTACATTGGGAACAGTTTCCGGGTGACCCCTATTGGTTAGGTCCAAGTGATGTACTATCCTATTTCTGGGATAAAAACATAAATAAATATGTTGCTTACTACAAACTCTGGAAAGTAGAGGGGAGAACGCTGGATGGCCAGCATTTTCTGGCCTATTTTCCCGGTTTTGAGCCGGCCGTTGTCGGGAATAACTTCCGGGCGCAGGGCTTATCAATTCTTCCGGAACGGAAAGACATCGATGTTACCCTGGAATACGGCGGCGGCACGGGAGATGACGGAGGCGGCGGTTTCATCGACGAAAAGATGACTATGATCCGTATTGTTGCCCGAGCAGAAAGCAGCGACTTTATACACTGGGAAAAGGAACAGGTCCTTATCGAGCCGCCAAAGGGAGCGCCGCTGGGCGACCAAAGCTACGGCATGTATATTCAGCCTTACGCCGGTATGTATGTCGGAAGGTACCAGTTCTTCAATTCCATCAGTGGAAATATCTATTCGCAGCTTGCCTGGTCCTACGATGGCGTGAAATACTCCGTTTATAGTGAAAAACCGGTGCTTTCCTGCGGTGAAACGGGCAGTTGGGACGCCGGTATGGTCATACCGGCGGATTTTTATGAGAATATGGATGGGCGGATGTGCACCTATTATGGGGCTATAAGTGCAGACCACAAGGTCGCGGACGATATTAAGCACAATATTGTAAAAGGCGCCATTGGCAGAGCCTGGATGAGAATCGACGGCTTTGCCTCTTTGAAGGGCGGTAAAGTGACAACTCAACCCCTGGAAGTAACGGGAGAGCAAATCTCTCTGAACATGAAGGGCGCCGTCGGGCTTACCTTGAGAGACAGAAGTGGAGCTGTCATCGCGGTGCAGAAGCTGCGGGGCGATCATTATAATATAGTAGCAGATATTATTCTATCGGCTTATGTCGGCAAAAAAATCCGGGTAGAGATTGATTTATCCGAAGGTGAGTTATTCTCGTTGAGTATTTAGTATCACTGAAAATATTACTTCCGATTTTTCTGAAAATGCCGGCTGCAATGGACTGCGTTTTCAGAAAATTATATGGGAAGTTATATTTTCACCAGTGCTTGGCGTTGGAAGACTCAAAGATTGCGAAGTTAG
>VEPD01000352.1 GCA_012027035.1 Ruminiclostridium sp.
CGCTTCCAATCATTATATTCGGCGGGTCGCCAACCAGTGTGGCTGTTCCTCCTACGTTGGATGCAAAAACCTCTGAAATTACAAATGGTATGGGATTAACGTGGAGATCCTTTGCTATAGTAAGTGTTACAGGTAATATCAGAAGAATAGTGGTGACATTGTCCAGAATAGCCGACAGAATCCCCGTAGCCACCGATAACAGTACTAATATCATTATCGGCTCACCCTTTGCCACCTTAACAGTTTTAACCGCAAGAAATTCGAATACTCCGGATCTTTTTGTTATCATAACAATAATCATCATGCTGATCAAAAGCCCAAGGGTATTATAGTCAATTTCTTCAAAGGCTTTCTCCTGGCTGAGGATTCTGAGCATTATCATTAGAACAGCTCCGCTTAGGGCGATGACAGTCCTGTCAAACTTATCCATAATAATCAGTACATATGCAGCAATAAAAATAACTGCAGAAAAAATTACAAGTAGCGATGAACCGTTCATTAAAAAACCTCCTGGCATGTAATGTTTTTATACAAAAAGGGTGAGAACCCAATAAAACTTGAGTTTCCCACCCCAGAAACCTGTCACTCTTGAAAGTGATCCGCAAATCACCCAACCGATCGGCAATATTCTTTTGTAAAACTAATAATAACAAAAAAACCTGAATTAATCAATGAAAAAACTATGGATATTCAGCATACTGCAATCAAAGTTTCCCATGCCTCTCCTAATACGCTTTGCCCCAGTAAATCATATGCTTCGCCGTTCTACCGCAGCATATGCACTTATTGGAGATCTGCTCCTGCTCAAAGGGAATGCACCTTGCAGTCGCTGCCGTCTTTTCCTTGATCGCATCTTCGCATTCCTGATCTCCGCACCACATTGCCTTTATAAAACCGGGCGTCGCATCTATGATTTTTATAAATTCATCCATATCAACTGCTTTATATGTCTTCTGTTCCCTCATGCTTCTGGCCTTTTCCAGTAAACCGGCTTGTATATCGCCAAGCAGTTTCACTACCATTGTCTCCAATTCATCCATGGATACAAATATTTTCTCTCTGGTATCCCTTCTTACAAGGACCACCTGATTCTTTTCGATATCCTTCGGACCTACCTCAAGCCTGACCGGTATTCCCTTCATTTCATGCTCACTGAATTTCCATCCGGGTGATTTGTCACTGTCGTCAATTTTGACCCTTACTTTAGCCGATAGTTTTGTTTTAAGCTCCACAGCCTTTTCAATCACGCCTTCCTTGTGCTGCGATATCGGTATTATCATCACCTGCACCGGCGCTATTTCCGGTGGTAGTACAAGCCCGCTGTCATCGCCGTGTACCATGATTATTGCTCCGATAATTCTCGTGGATACCCCCCATGAGGTCTGATGCACGTACTGCAGCTGGTTGTTGCTGTCAGTGTATTGTATGTCAAAGGCTTTTGCAAATCCATCGCCAAAGTTGTGTGATGTGCCTGATTGGAGTGCTTTTCCGTCATGCATAAGACTTTCTATGGTGTAAGTAGACTCCGCTCCAGCAAATTTTTCCTTTTCTGTTTTTTGACCCTTTATTACCGGTATAGCAAGCACATTCTCACAAAACTCGGCATATACATTGAGCATCTTAATCGTCTCTTCCTGTGCATCCTCAGCGGCGGCATGCGCCGTATGGCCTTCCTGCCAAAGGAATTCAAGGGTTCTCAGGAACGGGCGCGTCGTCTTTTCCCATCTGACCACCGAACACCATTGATTGTAGAGCTTCGGAAGATCTCTGTATGAATGGATAATGTTTGCGTAGTGATCGCAAAACAGGGTCTCCGATGTAGGCCGCACACAAAGCTTTTCCGTGAGCTGCTCATTACCGCCGTGAGTTACCCATGCCACTTCCGGTGCAAAGCCTTCTACATGGTCCTTTTCTTTCTGCAGAAGACTTTCGGGTATGAACATAGGCATATATACATTCTCATGCCCGGTATCCTTAAACCTTCTGTCCAGGTGCTTCTGGATGTTCTCCCATATGGCGTATCCATAAGGGCGTATGATCATACAGCCTCTGACGCTTGAATAGTCCACAAGGTCGGCTTTTTTAATGACGTCGGTATACCATTGTGTAAAGTCAACGTTCATTGAGGTAATTTCCTCAACCAGCTTTTTTTCCTGTGTCATAATTACAACTCCTTCCAAAATAAAAAAACCGTCCCCTTATACATTTTAAAGGGACGGAATAATTTCCGCGGTGCCACCCAATTTGGTAAACCCGGCTCATCAGCCTTTATCGGGGCTGGCCCGGCAGCTTCGTCAGCTGCGCCTCGGGGTTGGGACGAAAAACACTGTTTTTCACATTCCCCTCATCGGCAATATATTACCATTACTATAATATATCAATTCATGTGTGTCAATATCCAAAAAGCTACAGC
>VEPD01000311.1 GCA_012027035.1 Ruminiclostridium sp.
AAGCCTTGGGTTTAAGACTATTGAGATGACTGTAGATGACAGTGACAAAAAAAGTGAAGTTACAAATGGAAATAAAACTCCGGTCCTGTTAAAAGAAGCAGAACAAATAGTACACCAAATGCAAAGCAATAATATACACGCAATAGTGGTTGATTCCTACAATGTCAGTCCGGAATACTTTAAAAGAATTGAACCAAATGCCAGGACTGCTTATATTGACGACATAAACAGCTTCAGTTACCCCGTTGACATTATTATTAACGGAAATATAAATGCTGCAGAACTAAATTACATAAAGTATTCCAAAGCCCAACAAATGCTTATTGGAATAGAATACAACATGATTCGTAAAGAATTTCAAAACCTGCCAAAGAGAACCGTTTCAAAAGAAATAAGCCGGATTATGCTTACAACCGGCGGTTCAGACCCATTCAGACTATCTTGCAGATTAACCGGATGTATTTTAAAAAACCTATCATTTAAAAATTATCAGCTTAATGTTATTATCGGAGCTGCTTTCACAAATAAATCCGAGCTTTACGAGCTTGCGGGAATCCATAAAAATCTCATACTTCATGAAAACCCTTCAAGAATGTCCGAAATAATGATGGAATCGGATATGGCGATATCCAGCGGGGGAAGTACCCTGTATGAGCTTTGCGCCTGCGGGACCCCAACGCTTGCCTTTATTAAGGCAGACAAACAGACGGGAATTCTAAAAAAAAAGGATGAGCTTGGACTGGTGCAATCCATAGGCCGGCATAATGAAGTGACCGAATCGGGTTTTACTAAAGCCTTGCTGGATTTAGAACTTGATTATACTAAAAGACAAAAAATGAGCGGCAATGGGCAAAAGCTGGCAGATGGCAATGGTTGCAGGAGAATTGCCTCAAGGCTGTTGGAAATGATAAAATAAATGGGCATAAAACACTTTAACTTTCGGGGGTGGGTTAAATAGAATATATACAAAACGGGCGACTCGCCATAAACGGCGGAAATCCTGTCCGCAAAGATTTTTTGCCTTATGGAAAACAGAATATAGATGATGAAGATATAAAATCAGTTGCAGCAACGTTAAAAAGCGACTATATCACCTGCGGGCCGGCAGTAGCAGCATTTGAAAAAAGCCTTGCAGATAAAGTCGGCGCAAGATATGCCGTTGCTATGTCCAACGGTACTGCGGCACTTCATGCGGCCTGTTTTGTGGCGGGAATAAGCGAAGGCGACGAGGTGATAACTACGCCGATGACCTTTGCGGCGTCGTCAAACTGCGTCCTGTATTGCAGGGGTACTCCTGTATTTGCGGATATTGATGAGAAATCCTGGAATATTGATCCAAAGGAGATAGAGAAAAAAATAACTTCCAAAACAAAGGCAATTATTCCTGTGGATTATGCCGGTATGCCTGTTTGCATTGATGAGATCAGTTATATTGCGAAAAAGTATAGTTTGCGGGTAGTTCAAGATTCCGCACATTCACTGGGAGCAGGATATAAGGGGCGGAAGGTGGGAAGCCTTGCAGATATGACGGAATTCAGCTTTCATCCTGTCAAGCACATTACTACGGGTGAAGGCGGCGCCGTTGTTACCGACGATGAAAAATTGTATAAAAAACTACAGATATTCAGAACACATGGAATAATAAAGGATTCAGAACTTCTAGAAGATACGGCTCAAGGGGCATGGTACTATGAACAACAGGATTTGGGGTTTAATTACAGAATCACCGATATCCAGTGTGGGCTTGGAATCAGCCAATTGTCAAAGCTGGATAGATTTGTGAACCGTAGAAGAGAAATTGCCGGTGTATACAGACAGTCATTTCAAAATATAAAAGAAATCTCTTTGCAGGGAATTCCTGATGGCTGTGATTCAAGCTGGCATTTGTTCGTGATCAGGCTTAATCTTGAAATGCTCAATGGCTCAAGGAATGACGTATTTGCAGCATTAAGAGCGGAGAATATCGGTGTTAACGTACACTATATTCCTGTCTATTTGCATCCGTATTATAGGAGACTGGGTTATGGAAAGGGATTATGCCCTATAGCGGAGAGTTTATATGAAGGTATCATTTCCCTGCCTCTTTTCCCGGCAATGACGGACGAGGACGCAGAAGATGTGATACATGC
>VEPD01000410.1 GCA_012027035.1 Ruminiclostridium sp.
GCTTTTTGAGCCTGATAAAGGTTTATGTCCTTGGGATAGCCTCCGGGCGTGGTTATTACTATATCGGCTTTCTCGGGTATTACGGTTTTGTAAAGACTGTCGAGGAATCTGCAGCCCTCCCTGTGGGCTTGGATGTGATGTCCGGCTACTGCTTTTATAATGTTTTTCTCCTCATCAAGCACTACATTCAAAATAAAATCAACAGGTACGAATTTCACTGCATTCTCGATATCAAGCCTGACTGGATTATCGTCTATGGTTCCCGCCCTGGCTTCATCCATTACCATTCTGCTGTGATTTGCCTGAATGGCTGCCTTTGTCGATACTCCGGGCATAATGGCTTTAGCGCCGCCGCTGTACCCGGCAAAGTAATGGAACTCAATATTGCCTATGCAAATCCTTCGATCAGCCTCGGCTACGATATCAAAAATCTCAACGGGCGTCCCTCTATCGGTAACCCCAAGCTTTTTACATTTTGATACGTCACTGTCAATGCATCTGATTTTATTATAGATATCTTCTCCGACAAGATATTTTTTTTCATCTTCTGTTTGTTGTCTATGGTTACCAAGCGCAAATACAATTGTAATATCATCATAAGACAATCCTGCGCTAAGGAGTTCGTCCACAACGGCAGGCAGTACCGTCTTGCTTGGCATAGGCCTTGTGATATCGCTTGTTATGATTACGGTTTTTTCCCCGGGCCGTACAAGCTCTGAAAGCCTCTCAGTGCCAATCGGTTCCTTTAGGGCGCGCATTACCTCATCTGCTCCTGTAAGTTCAAATTTAACGTCATTTTGCCTTAATTCGGCCAATATATTTGCCTCGTCAATTTCAAATTCCTTGTGTTCCTTTCCGAAACCATATCTAAACTTTAGCTTCTTTATATCAGGATTTTTCAGCTGTTCCTGTCTTCTGCCATTGGTAAGCAAGTTAACGAAAACTATTATTATATATGCCGTTAGGCTCAGTTGCAACTGATACCTGAAAACGATAAGATTCAGCAGCAACAGTATAAATCCCACCAACACGATCCAGGCAATTATTCTTCTTTTCATGTGCCATCCTCCCGGTATTTCTTAAGCCATTCTTTTATTTTTGCTTCATAACCGTTGCCGCTGGGGTCATAATAGACCGTTCCCAGTATTTCCTTTGGTAGAAATTCCTGTTTTACAATATTTCCGGGGTAATCATGCGCATATTTGTAACCCTTGCCGTAACCCAGTTCTTCCATGCCTTTTGCTGCCGCATTTCTCAAATGCATCGGCACTTCTCCGGTCCGTTTCGTTTCAATATCATGCAGGGCTTTATTTATTGCGGCATAACAGGAATTGGACTTCGGACTGGTTGCCACCATCACTGCGGCATGGGCCAGCAACAGTTTTGCCTCCGGCATTCCTACCATCATCACAGCCTGCGCAGCGGCAACTGCAACCTGAAGCGCTATAGGGTTGGCCATTCCCACATCCTCCGATGCGCAGATCATTATCCTGCGGGCGAGGAATTCCGGTTCTTCGCCGGCATAAAGGGCGCGGGCAAGATAGAAAACTGCTGCGTCGGGATCACTTCCCCTCATGGATTTTATGAAAGCGCTTATGTTATCATAATGAGCCTCACCTGATTTGTCAAAGGTCAAAGATTTTTTCTGTACACATTCTTCTATTGTTTCCAGATCAATGTGAATAATGCCTCCGGGACCGAGTTCCGATGTGATTGCAGCCAATTCAAGGGCGTTCAGGGCAATCCTTGCGTCTCCGTTGGAAACAGCGGCAAGATATTTAAGGGCGTCATCCTCCAGAATCAGGTTATACTCTCCGAGACCTCTTTCTTTATCTGCAACAGCAGTTTTTATAATGTGTGAAATATTCTCTTCCGTTAGAGGCTTCAGCATAAATACCGAAGACCGCGATATTAAGGCTTTATTTACTTCAAAGAAAGGATTTTCAGTAGTTGCTCCTATCATTACTATCGTACCGTTTTCGACAAAAGGCAACAATGCATCCTGCTGAGCTTTGTTAAAACGGTGTATTTCATCTATGAACAGTACGGTTTTACCCTTTGGATTCAGCATTGGATTCTGAGTATCGGAAATGATCCTTTTTATATCCGCAACGCCGGCAGTTACGGCATTTAACTTTTCAAAGCTGGATTTGGTAGTCGAGGCTATGATTCGTGCAAGGGAAGTTTTACCGGTGCCAGGCGGACCATAAAGAATGATGGACGTTATCCTGTCGGCCTTGATCATTCTGTAAAGCATTCTGCCCTTACCGGTAATATGCTCCTGTCCTGTGAATTCTTCAATTGTCCTGGGGCTCATCCTGTAAGCCAGCGGTTCCCTTTTCTCCTGCATAAAGCTACCTTCCATGTAAAGTGTTCCAAGCTCAAATAATTATAACATACCGCGGCTTTCAGCTGCAACCAAATCAGTTAGTATTCAGAATGCTTTGAATACATGCTTCCAACTGTTTGCTAACCTCTTGCAAAAGAGATTTTGTTTCGGCGATTCATCATATTTTGTTTTCTTAGGGTGAATGATACAAGGAAGGTTTTGGTGTTTTTGCGGCAATGCTCCATTCGCTCTTTTCTTCACCATTTATACTCCTGACTCTGTATATATGAGAATGCTTAAGATCTATATTTTGAAGCTTATACGATGTACAATTAACTTTTTTAATAACACTTCTATCAATTTCCAATTCATATGAAGTTGCATTATCTGCCTTATCCCAAAACAGTTCAACACCATCTTGAAATAATGCTAAGTCAATGACTTGTGGGCATTTTAATGATTTGTTATCATTAATCACAGTTGCATATGATCGACTATTCCTCCAGTCGTAACTTTATCAGTCAAATTATCTATTCTAAAAACAATTTCCTTAATTCTGCGTGCAATGTCTTGACTTGATAGATTCGGGAATAAACTTTTTATAATAGCCGCAATTCCTGTTACAAACGGAGCAGCTACCGAAGTTCCGGTTATTGTTTCATATTTATTTCCAGGAATTGTACTAATCACGTTTTCCCCAGGTGCAGCCACATGAATTTTGTTCCCATAATTAGAGAATTTAGAATATTCTCCCTTGCTGTTTATAGAACCAACAGAAATAATATTAGGCAAATCGTAACATGCCGGATATGAAGGTATATATGCAACATTGCAAGAAGAGTTGCCTGCTGCACATATAAATAAAATATCTGAGTTCTTCATAGTTTTTTCCAATTCCTTATCATATTTAAATCCCTGCCAGCTACAATTAATTATCTTTACGTCCATTTTCTGAGCATAATTTATAGCTTTTATGAGAATATCAGTGTTTACACTCGTTTTACCCTCCATAACTTTCAAAGGTATTATTTTTACATTTACATTCTCAGAAACAATTTTAATTATCCCTGCAGTTAATGTACCATGTTTATCTAAACCAGAATAGTCAAATACTGCATTATCATTGTTGACAAAATCCCAACCGTGTATGTCATCTATATACCCATTCCCATCATCATCAACTCCATTGTTTTCTCCAGAATTATATAATCCCCACTGATTTTTAAATTTTGCACTGATTTGTGCAGGTTGAACGTTATCAAGTAATACTCCGCCGGATATAGCCTCTATAGACTGTGATTGCTTTTTTATTGTAGCTATATCACTTTTGATTATTGTACAAGTTACTATGATGATAAGAAAAAATAGAATTAATTTCTTCATGACAAATAAGCTTCTTTGGGATATATTAACGGTAATTAATTATCCCAAAGAAATCCTTTACTGGTAATTTTGTTATTAATTAAAATATGCTTCACTTAAGTATAACTCTATAAATAAGAGAAAATATAGCTAAAATGCTTCTATTTACACATATTATGATACTCCGTAAAATGGAAAGTATAAAAAGTTTAAATTGAACTCTTTATACAAATTTTTGTCCTTTACATTGATTTCTTCTATTATTTTTTTGTTCTGATCAATTATGCTCCACATATCATTGTATCTTAAATGTATTGCCCCTAAAAAAATGTTGTTCTTAAAAGCACAGATTAAATATTCCATACCTGTATCCGAACTAACCGGGATATTCAAAATTAAAATATCGTCATATATTCCAACAGGTTTTATATCCTTGGGATAATCCGGTACAAAATTGCCTTCTTTTACAATGCTTCTGCATATTTTACTTACATCGTCCAATATTCTTGATTGCTTTTTATCCAAATCAACCTCTGCAAAACTTAAAGAGCTTTGGATATAATATTTTGATCCAATAAGTACACTAGTAGATGGATAAGGAGTTAATCCTCCTCCTGCGATGATCTCTTTAGATAATCTAATTTCCTGCCAGTTGATTTTTTCAATATTATCCGCATTACACTTTGCAACAAAAAGGCTTGAATGTGTCTGAAAAAAATACTTGAAAATAAATGTTATTTCCCCGATTTTGTTATTATAATCCACATAACTTGGAATATCTACCTCACCTATTACGATCTCATTACTATTTTCATCTTTTGTTTTAAATAAAAAGGCAACTTTTTTTTCAATAATACTGCCATCCTCATTATTTAAAAATAAATTATAATCCTTATTTGGATAAAAACTTTTATCCTTATTCACCCTATTTATGTCCAGATTTTTCTTTGCTTCTATATTTCTACCGTAAATCGTGTCAAATCGAAGATCCTTTATAACCTTTGTGCTATTTTTATATTCATTATCAGGAGTAGAATTTTTAAATGATACAATTTTTTTGTTGCCATCCCACATTATCGGTTCCACTATACTGTTAACATTAAGGAACGTTGTATAAACTACCTTATCAGTAAAGTTAACTTTATTATTTTTCAAATCCCAATAAGACAATTTTGCGATAACTTCCTTTCCTTCTTTATTATTGTAATACGTCAAAAAAGGAACCACCACTTGAGCTTTTTCTGATTCCTTGACTTGTACCTGTTTAGAATCTTTTCCAGAATCACAGCTTGATAAAAGTAGCATCAGACCTACTATTAGAATAAAAATTTTCTTCATACGGCTTAAGCCCTCCTGACAAATTTATTATCATATATGTATTTTTTAAGGAAGAAGCCTTAACAGGCTTCTTCCTTACATAGTGAAAACTTAATGGTTACCACAATTTATAGTATACAAAAGATGGTGAATCACTGAAATTTGCTCTATACCTATCATTTGTATGCCCGTTATATTGATGCGTTATAGTATCATTTTGCGCTATCATGACAACATGATTGGATGCGGTATACATTACTGCTCCTTCTGTCGCTGATGAATAAGTTGTTGTTCTCCAGTAATCATTGCCAGTCATGTAGTTTTTTAAATAGCCGGTATTTACCCATGTTAATGATCTGGTTGAGGTATATTTTGTTGCATACCAAGTACCATCCTCTGGCAATCCTCCGTAAGATAACGCTTGAGAGACGAGGTCCGCGCAATCATTATGGCATAACTCTGCATAATAGTTATACGCGTAATTATTCCACCACTCTCTATCTTGATATATACCACACGAAGTCCCGTGGTCATGACAATCTGTTGGATTTGTAGAATAAATACTTGAGTAATACCTGGCATCTGAGGGGTTATAATCTCCGCAGAGACTCAGAGAATATCCTGATTCCTGTTCTTCAATAACAAATTGCATATCATTAGAGCCTTCTGCTTCCATTTCTGCTGACGACTTGGGTAACAATTTTTCTACAGGCACATAAATATCCAGATTTTCTGCCAATATTTTTATTGAACCCTGAACTATAGCATCATTGCTCAAATCCGCAGTAACTTTAAGGTAAAAGTTATTATCAGCAGCTTGATTTATGTACTGCTTCAAACCACTTAACCTAAAATCTATATTTTTTGAGACATTGGCTACCTGCTCATTATTAAATTTTCCATTGTTGGTTTTTGCAACTGCTTCGTCTGTTTTTGCCTTTGATTCATAGCTGAAATCGCTCAAGTTGACTTTTTTTAACATTCCTTTTACATAGGGAAGGTCTTCAACTTTTTTTGCCTTCAACGTAGTATTCATTATTGCTAAAAGCTTAGCTTCAACATTGCCTACGCCAACTTTTACATCATCAAAGTGAACTATAATGCTGTTGATTGTATAGTACTGTGAAAACCCATTTGATAATACATCTTTAACATTTTATTCAATTGCATCTTTGTAAACCTTTGTATCATCCGATTTTGCATATGCCATTGACCCAACTGAAGCTATTAACATTGACACAGCTAAAATACCGGATAGAATTACTTTCCTAAGTTTAAATGACTTCATAATTAAGATCTCCTTTACTGTAGTTTGTTATTATGAACCTCAGTAAATCCCAGTTGAATTAAGTAAAACACTGATGTACAATACTGTTATAGGCTCTTAAATATCCGCTAATCAAAAACTTGCGTGTGTCAAGATAGGGGATATGCGAGAGCCTTTTTCGTTTGTCCGGTGACCTTATACACTTCATAGCTTGTCTGCCTCCTTTTTCCGTATTTCTTATATCAAAACAGAAGGAACTTTAATTTTCCTTCAATAGTATAAGACTGTAATAGTATTCAAAATGTTTCATTATTTAGAAGATAACATATGTATTGTATAATTTCTATATACTGTTTGTAAATAGACAAAATGTTCTATTTTATAGAATGTTTTTGGTATATATGGCTATACGTAGTATAATGAACATTTTCAGGGATGAATCCGATTTTCAGGTAAGTAGAGGCTATATTTTTGTAAGTTATGGATACAGTTAATCTTATCAAATGCTTCTTCGCCAGAATGCCTCATAAAGCAAAATTGCCATGCATCATATGCAATGGCAATTTTGCTACGGATCCTGTTAAAATGCTTATCTGTATAGCGGATATCTATCACACAATTGTTTAACCTTTGATATCACTTTTTCTTTTGTATTATCAAAATCAGTTACTGTCATCCTGATCATTTCGGCAATTTCTCTCATGTCTTCCTCTTTCATTCCCCTTGAGGTCACAGCAGGGGTCCCGATTCTTACACCGCTGGTTATAAAGGGGCTTTGCCTGTCAAACGGTATCCCGTTCTTATTGACGGTGATAAATACTTCATCAAGCATGTATTGCGCCTGTTTGCCTGTTACGCCCATGTTGCTCAAATCAAGAAGCATCAAATGGTTGTCGGTACCGTTGGAGACAAGCTTAAATCCTCTTTCCATCAGGTCATTTGCCAAAGCTGAAGCATTTTTTACGATTTGTTTCTGGTATTCCTTGAATTCGTCGGAGAGAGCTTCCTTAAAACTTACCGCCTTTGCCGCAATGACATGCATAAGCGGGCCGCCCTGTATCCCGGGAAACACAGCGGAATCTACAAGCTTTGCAAACTCCTCCCTGCAAAGGATCATCCCGCCCCTTGGTCCTCTCAGCGTCTTGTGCGTGGTAGTGGTAACAAAATGGGCGTAGGGTACCGGATTAGGATGAATTCCTGCAGCCACAAGACCTGCTATATGGGCTATATCAACCATTAAATACGCGCCCACATCATCGGCTATTTCCCTGAAAGCTTTGAAATCAAGAGTTCTTGGATAGGCGCTTGCTCCTGCTACTATTAGTTTCGGCCTGCTGATCCTGGCTTTTTTTAATACTGACTCATAGTCTATTCTGCAGTTATCTTCCCTTACTCCATAGGAGTCCACCTTGAAATACCTGCCCGACATGTTTTTCGCCATACCATGGCTCAAATGCCCTCCATGGGCAAGATCCATTCCCAATACCGAATCGCCGGGTTCCAGTACGGCAAAGAAAACTGCCATATTGGCCTGTGCACCGGAATGCGGCTGCACGTTGGCATGGTCGGCGCCGAATATAAGCTTTGCCCTGTCGATGGCAATTTGCTCTACTATGTCTACATATTCACAACCGCCATAATACCTTTTACCCGGGTAGCCTTCGGCATATTTGTTGGTCAAAGGCGTCCCAAGGGCTTCCAAAACAGCATCGCTGACAAAATTCTCCGATGCGATAAGCTCGATTTTATTCCTCTGCCTGTCAACTTCCAGTTCTATAGCTTCAGCTACATCCGGATCAAATTTTCTAATTGTTTCAGTTGTATACATTTGCAAAAACCTCCGTTTGTTTTTGTTATATTGAATCCAGGGTGCATCATTCTGCATCGGATATGAACGGATACGGCTTTTGCAGAATGTCTCAAAACAAAAAAGCCAAATCCAACGATTTGACCTCTGAAATCTGCAAGAAAGCATAATTTATCTATACTTCATGCCACTCTGTCCTTTTGCCTGAGAGATTACCCGGTTTATACCGGATTTGCCCCTTCGGCGCCCTGACGGTCTCTCCAGAGGTGCGTCATATCATAGTCACTTTACCTGAGAGTATAACTCCTTCGGTGTACCTTTCGGAAGTCTGAAGCCGGAAGCCGGATGTAAGAAAGATATTTCCTACTTCCTGTTTCTGGTTTCTGGTTTCTGACCTCTGAAAAGGTAGCTCTCCCATAATAATCATCCGCTGATATTAAATTTCCGAATTACTTTTTAGCACCTATAAAAAATTATATTAATTCTTATTTAATATGTCAACCATATATTTCGTGATATTTTTCCTTTTTATTATTTGTGAGTTCATCTTACACAAACCTTGTATAATTCGTCTGATCCAGGCTGTTCTATGATTATCTGCTCCTTGTTCTTTACAAGTATTCTTCTTTTCCCTTCAATAAACCTCCCTATTATTGCAGCAGTAATATTCTCTTCACTTAATTTTTTTACAATATATTCGCCATCCGCTGCAGCAACCAACATACTGCCGCTTGAAATCAGCTTCAAAGGATCTATTCCATAATATTCACATATACGCATTGTGGAAACAGCTATGGGGATTTTACCGGCATAAATCTCAACTCCCGTGTTGGCAGCTTCACACATTTCCCATACCGCTCCCAGCACACCGCCCTCTGTGACGTCATGCATGGCTGAAGCGCCGTATTTTGCCGATAGTATACCATCTTTCACCACGCTTATAGAGCCCATGAAGCTTTTTGCTTCATTTATCATCTCAACTCCAAAAAGCTCCTTAAGCTCCTTTTCCTTTTCAAATGCAATAATGGCAGTACCTTCAATACCTGCACTCTTTGTAAGCACCAGTTGGTCACCGGGCTTTGCCCCGCCTGTTGCTACTACTTTATTTCCGGGCGCCTTCCCCACTGCCGTACAGATGATGACGAACCGGGTGACAGCCTTTGTTACCTCGGTATGGCCGCCTATTATATCCACATTTATGGATGAAGACGTTTTAATAAGCTGGTTCATAATCATTTCAAGCTCACTCTGTGTTGTGCCGGGCGGTGCCAGAATTGTCTCTATCAGCCCTATGGGTTCTACACCGCATGCTGCAATATCATTGCAGGTTACAAGAACTGCCAGTCTGCCAACTTCATTTGCCGTACCTGTTATAGGATCGCTTGACATAACGCATGAGTATTCGCCAAAATCAACTACACAACAATCTTCACCTATTCCAGGCCTTACAAGTATCTCACTGCGATTATTTACCAGCTTTCCGAAAACTATATCCTTTAATATATCATTAGGTACTTTTCCTATTTTCAATTTGACCTCCGCATTACCTTCAACTTCCCAATTTTTCTTTAACCAGTTGGAACTGATCCCTGGCTGCTTCAATCAGAACTGGATTTTTGCGGGCTTCCGGCGAGCTTATAAGCCTGCTTAGCCATTTTATGGCGTCTTCATAATTCCCTGCCCTGCGGCTTAATTCCCCAATCATATAAAGACAGGTAAACTCATCCAGCTTTTCTACCGGGAAATGTTCCTTTTCGTAGGTTTCACTGTAGTATTTTAAAGCATGCTGTATGAATTCATGCTCCTTTTTATCTTTTTTTATTCTGTACAGCCATGCAAGCCTTATGCAGATTTTTGCAAATTCACTGGCTTTGGCGTTTCTTACCTGAAGATTCAAAAGCGCAAGCTTGAAAGTCTCAATTGCCAAATCAGTGCTTCTTTCACCGGCGTAACTTCGCTTGGTCCACCTGGGAGACAGCTTCTCCAGTAATATTTTTGCATCTCTTGAATTGATATTTTCAAATTTTTCCGATTGAGAAGCATATCCGCAGTATTCGCAAACCCATATGTCATAAAACAGCGGGTTTAAATCTTCGTAATATACACAGAAATCCGTATCTCTTGACGATACCCTGCACCCTTTTGCCTTAACCTTGGTTATATCAAAGTTTTTCCCGCATATCGGGCACTTGATTGTTTTGCAATAAAGATTTTCATTCATTCATATACCCCTCCAGCAGCAAAAATGTCTTGTAATTATTGTTTATTTTTATATGCCCCCTGACCGGTTTGTAATAATCTTTTGATATTACCTCCCTATCCAGAAGGACATTGCTTTCCGAAAATGTTTCTCTATATAAAATAGATCTTACTCCATTTCTTGATTTGTTCACAACTACCTTTTCTCCATCGGGCAAGCTGTCGTCGATTTCTATTTCATCGGCGCCGGGAGGGATGGTTTCCAGCACGACCGAGCGGAGCTTTACTATTTTTTTTACAGGCTCGCTTTTCCCAAGTATCTGGATCCTTATGGTATTTCCTTTCACAAAAGCCGATATATAAACAGGATAACCGCGATTGTTCCTGAATCTGAAATCTATTACGCCTTCTGCTATCGTTGCATCCTGCCCGGGCTGAACATACCCAAGAGGCATGGAATGCGGCGATCTTTCCAGAACGTCAAGCTTCGCTTTCAAAACCGTATTATATAAGGTAGTGGTTACCTGGCATATACCACCGCCGGTACCTGGTATCAACTCGCTTTTGAATATAACCGGAGCCTCTCTGTAC
>VEPD01000329.1 GCA_012027035.1 Ruminiclostridium sp.
AGTTGAATTTTTGCATTCGGGACATTGGGGCGGTTTTATTTTACGGAATATGCAGGTTTCTGTGTATTCATAGTTATTACCAAAATCCCCTAAAACATTTAGCAGATTTGGGATTTGCGAGATATTTTTAAATGTAGAAGATATTGTAACCATGGTCAGTAGCAGGTAATATCATTACATTTAAGAATAAATAAGTATTTATTGTGATGATATTACTTTGACCATTACTGAATTATGTAACTGTGCCTTGCTTTTATGATTTTTGATATTGATCATAAGGTAAGCATTAAATAATAACAATGTGAATATAATATCGAAGGAGTAAGAATAACAGTGCTAAAGGAAATTGATAAATACAGTGTAGATGAACCTCATGCAAGCATTTCGATAAATTATGACAACGATCAGGGATCTTATCTTTACAAAGTTGAAGAAGAAGAACTGACAGAATTTGAACGAGCCCTGCTTGAACAGGTTTACGAAGAAATGACGTCCCTGCTTACACTTCATGACCTGCCTGAAGAAAAAGATAAATCCGATTTTTTAAGAAAAAAGATCTCAGAAATTGCCAATAGCTTTGGGATATCCTTCGAAAGCAAGTCACTTGAGAAAATCCTGTATTACATAAAAAGGAATGTAGTGGGATACGGTAAAATGAATCCTCTTATGATGGATCCGAATATTGAGGACATTTCATGCAATGGTTATAATGTTCCCATTTATATCTATCACAGGAAGTACCAGCAGAATATCAAAACAAATATTTTTTTTGATGAGAACGAGCTTGATACATTTGTACTGGTAATGGCAGAAAGAAGCGGTAAAATGCTATCAAGAGCAGCCCCGATGATAAACTCCACCCTGCCTGACGGATCAAGGCTCCAGGCTACTTATAGCAGCGAGATCAGCACCCGTGGAAGTTCATTTACAATAAGGAAATTCAGGGAGGAACCCTTTACGCCTGTTGATCTTATTGATTATAAGACATTCTCAAACAACATGCTTGCGTATCTGTGGCTTTGTATGGAGAACCGCAAGAACCTGATATTTGCAGGTGGGACAGCATCCGGAAAAACTTCGGCATTGAACGCAATTTCTTTATTTATGCCTCCTGCGGCTAAGATTGTCAGCATCGAGGATACCCGTGAACTTCGCCTCCCTCATGACAACTGGCTTCCCAGTGTCACACGGATGTCTGAAATGAGTAAAGAAGGGGAAATTGATATGTATGAACTTCTCAGGCAGGCGATGCGCCAGAGGCCAGAATACATAATCGTAGGTGAAATCCGGGGAAAAGAGGCGCAGACACTCTTCCAGGCTATGTCTACCGGTCACACCACCTACTCTACAATGCATGCAACGGATGTAGAAGAGGTTATAAGCAGGCTGCAGAACGAACCTATGAATATTCCCCTGATGATGTTCCATGCCCTGGATATTATATGCATCCAGGTGTTAACGTATACGGCTGATGGAAAGCGTGTGCGCCGCAATAAAGTAATAGCTGAGGTGCAGGAAGTAGACCCCGTTTCTCGTTCCATTAAGGTAGTTGACGTTTTTAAATGGGACCCTGTACTTGATGAATTTAAAGGAACAGGCGAGTCTGTTATCCTTCGCAGGATTATGACGCAACGAGGATGGGACGAAGAGAAGCTGCATACAGAACTGAACCAAAGAAGCCTGATCCTTGAATACATGATAAAGAATAATATCAAGAATTATCAGGATGTGTTCTCACTTGTTCAGGGATATTTTACTAATCCTGGTACAGTGCTAAAGAAAATCAGGGGGTCAAATCTATCAATACGCAAGTAATTAAAAGAGATTTTAATAATATTTTGACCAGGGCTGATTTAAGAATAACTCAAAGACGGTTCAAATCCAGGGTCAGGTTAGTTTCGCTCTTTCTGGCTATTGCAGGATTGCTTGCGGGATTAGTTGTATGCTATTATATAAATGGCAAGCTGGCAAAATTTGGGCTTCTAAAACAATCCGGTTGGTTATACGCCAATCAGGAGATCATAGCATATATACTCCTGCCTCTTGCGTTCGCAGCATTTTTTAACATTATCGCACGTAAAGCCATGCTGTACTATCCGCACATAATAGCCTCAATGCGAAAGAACGATATTGATCTCACAATACAGCATTCAGTAACATACCTTTATGCCATGAGCATGGGCGGATTAAGCCTGAATGAATCTATAAAATCACTTGGGAATCAAGCCAATATCTATGGCGAGGCTGCAAACGAACTCGGGCATATTGTGAGGGATACGGAATTGCTTGGGAAAAGCAGTCTTTCGGCAATAAATGACCTGATCAATAACACACCATCCAGGAAGATGGCGGATTTTCTCAAAGGTCTTGTTTCGGTGATAAAGAGCAAGGGCGACATGACCGATTATTTCAGGCTCAAAGCAAAGCAGTATCACAGTGAAGCAGAAATTGAGCAAAAAATGTTCCTTGAAATGCTTGGCTCTCTTTCAGAAGCCTATGTTGTAGCATTGGTCGCAGGCCCGATGTTCCTTATTGTTATCGGAATTGTAATGGGAATGGTCGGCGGCGGCTTCAACAGTGCATTGTTTGCAGTGATATACGGGATTATACCTATTGCTTCTATCGCCTTTATCGTTTTAATAAGTTCCATGTCAAGAACCCCCTCCGGGAAGCTTGATATTTTTGTTTGCCAGAAAGAACTTAAAGCATTCAAAGAAGTCCATGTTATTCAGGAAGATACAGATACTGGAAAAGCCAATGAACTGCGCCAGGTAATACGGAAAAACAAAAAACTAAAAGAGCTGACTGATCCATTGAAAATGTTTTATCTTTATCCCAGGAGGGCGCTTTTAGTTGGGATATTTATCGGAATAATTTATTTTGTATATAATATATGGAAGATCGGGATCAGCGTTACTCCTGATTCGGCAGGGAAATATTTGTTATTTTCGACCCTGATAGCTATTATTCCTTTCACAGTTTTTTTTGAGATGAAAAGTTATAAAATGCGCCTGATCGAAAACAGAATGCCAATATTCCTTCGCGCTCTTGCAAATGCCAGTGAATCAGGATTAACGCTGATCAAATCGATCGAGATGATACTTTCATCTGAAGTCGGCGCTCTTGCAAATGAGATAAAAAAGTCTGGAGG
>VEPD01000504.1 GCA_012027035.1 Ruminiclostridium sp.
AGGGACATGCGCCCCAATGGCTTAAAGACAAGGGAGATGTGCCTTACCGCGGAATAGGCTTTTCAGGGGCTGCTATGCTTGCAGGCCTTACTTTAAGCTTTTTACTGCCCAGGCAGGTATATCTTTTCCTTGTGGGTTCAGGAGGCTTTTCACTACTTTTCACTTATCTGATTATATTGCTGTCTCATTACAAATTTCGAAAAAAGCACGGCTGCCCGCCCAGTGGGAATTGCCAGCTGCCATGGTACCCTTTTACATCTTGGGCGGCTATAGCTGCGACTGCAGCCATTCTCATCAGTATGCCGCTGATTCCGGGACAGGGTGCAGGTATGGCGGCCGGTATTTTATTTGTGGCGTTCTATCTGGTATGTTATGGAATAATGCATTATGTGAAGCGGAGCAAGTGAAACAGGTTATTTTGATATTCCGATTCTTTTTATATTCATCGTTACATCAAAGGCAATATCGGCTTTGCTGAATGCCTTATCCCAGTTTTCCTTATATTTTTTATATATTTTATTATGATAATTGTATGTGTACTCTCCCAGGCCAAGGTAATCGCACCCGATAACTTCCTGAAAGTAATTTGTTGTTTCTTGAAGTTCAAGTTTCATTGACTCCTCAAGCCTGCTTTTTATTTCTTTTAATATATCATCCTCGGATATTTGTCCGGTAAAGTAAAATTCTTCAATATCTCCTTCCATTTCAACGTTTATCGTATACTTCAGCAGGTTGCCTTCTTCCTTCAGCGATATCCTCCTCTTTGACGAACTAATTTCATACGGTATCATAGTCCCCTTGTATTCAATAAGTTTGGTGCCCCCCTCCAGTTTATTGTTAATACATGCGTATGGCCTTATATATTTACCATCCATGTAAGCCAACAGTTGATAATCTTTTATAAGGGCCAGATTGTTTATTTTAACTTCGTTATCCGCTTTTTCTATACAGGGAAGCACCGCATTGCCCTCCTTTAATATTGTCGACGCCAACACGCCAAAATGGACAGGCACCAATGAAGATGTCTTTTTTGCCATATCAAATATGCCGGCAACGTAAGATGCCAACATTTTCTCCATTTTGGGTTCGATATTAACAATATCCTCCATTTTCCCTTTAGCCACTGCAACATATGCCAATTTATTAAAATCCGGATCCCGTCGGGCATAATCAAGGGTTTCCAACAATGCCTCCTTATCCTTTAAAAGGTTTTCACCAAGTAAAAACAGCTTTATATAACATAAACACAGAGTCCGGTTTTCCCTAACACCCAGGATTTTAATTATATCCGGTATGTTTTCTCCCTCTGATTTTTGATTTATAAAGGCTTTCCCCCCGCCCGGGGTCCCTCCTCCTCCGCTACCGTCGGAGGATGGTATCGATGCCGTTTTTGAAGGAATGGGTATTGAAAAAATAGCCGTTATCTTTTTCCTCTGAGATTCATAAAACGCCCTGACATTATTATCTTCAGCTTTATCATCCTGTATTTCATTTGAATCGACAGCCAAAGTAAATATAAAAGCCTTCTCGCTTATCTCAGTTTTATCCCAGCACCCCGAGGTAAATAATAATAAAAAAGCCGGTAATAAAATCACAAGTCTTTTAACTTTCACTTTTCTTTCCCACCTTTTTCTTAATAAAAACAGTCAAAAGTATAACAAGTGGAATAATCACAACTGTATAGGTCTGCAAGTACCGGATATTATCAACTATCTTAAAAAAATCCACGGTGCTTTCTCCCTGGAGACCGAAGATCAACAGCAGGGGCATGATTATCGGCAGTATATGCTTTCTATCCTTTTGATTTAAAAGATCCCCTCCTGTCACAGAAATGCCGTATGCAATTACCACAAAGGTTGTAAATTCAAGTATCACCCACAGGGCCATTACAAGCCCTTCAAACCTTTCTACCAGACCTATCGGAGCCTCCGATGCCTTGATGATATATATGGGAGCAAACAACAATGTTTTGGTTTCCTCGACTCCAAGCCTTACAATACATAGCATCACTACAAGCGCATATAATAATGTCATTGCAAGCATAACAACGGCAGAAGATTTAAATGCCTTCCCGGGACTTCTCATAAACGGATAAATTACAAGCAATATTTCAAAACCTGCATATGCCCATGATGTGGAGAGTATTCCTTTTAAATAACCGGGGATTGTACCTGAAAAAAAAGGCCGCAGATTTGTAAAATCACTTCCCGGCAAAACTGTGACTACTAAAACAACTACTAAAAATATTGTAAGAGGCAACAGGACTTCAAAAAATCTTGCCATTGGTTCAATTCCGGACCTTACAAGTATCACTCCCAGCAGTATTAATGGGATTATTACAAACTCAATGGGAGTATTATGCAGCAGGAACAGCTTGATTACTTCCGCAAAAAGCCGGGGCGTCATCCCGCCTGCGTAAATAAAATACAAGAAAACCGGTATTGCAAGAATTGTGCCGAATATCCTGCCGAACAATACCCTGCAGGTTCCGACAAAACCGTATCGGCTGTATTCTCCCCCCCCTTTGCAAATTATATAAATCAAAAGTATATTTATCAATCCTGCGACTATAGTAGTCATCCACGCATCATTTCCGGCATTTTTTGCTGCTTCGGAAGGAAACATGAATACTCCGGCTCCTAAAATAAAGTTAAATACGATAAGCGCTGCCTGAAAATTTGATATCTTATCATCATCAGGAATCATTTTTTACCCCCTCCCTGTCTTGAAAGATCGTTTGGATCCAAATGCTCCGGTCTTTCTTTCAAGTAATTCCACGGGAGTCTTAAAAAGAGCGAATCCTTCATATCTTTAATTTTAAAAGGCGATATGGGAGCTAAAAACGGAGTACCGAAGCTCTTTATATTAACCATGTGTATAAGCATGGCGATTCCTCCCAGGACAACGCCGTAAAGGCCGTAAATGTTTGCCAATACCATAAACAATATTCTTATAATCCCGAAGGATGACGCAAGATCATAGCTTGGAACTGCAAATGAAGCTATCGCAGTTAATGACACAACTATAATCATGATAGGACTGACAATTCCTGCCGCAACTGCCGCCTGGCCTATTACGAGACCTCCGACGATTCCGATGGTAGAACCGATCGGCCTCGGAAGTCTGACGCCTGCTTCTCTTAAAAGCTGCAGTGTAATCTCCATAATCGTGGCCTCAACAAAGGATGGAAACGGGACGCCCTCCCTGGTTGCCGCAATAGACATGAGAAGGTCTTCCGGAAGCAATTCCGAATGAAAGGATGTTATCGCAATATAGAGCGGCGGTGTTAAAAGCGATAGAAGGCCTGCAATAATTCTTAACCACCTGACAAAGGTCGATACGACCGACCTTTCATAATAATCTTCCGCCGACTGAAACAAGGCGGTTAATGTAACAGGTACGATCAGCGCATTGGGCGAATTGTCGACCAGTATCCCAACTCTTCCCTCATATATGGCGGATACAATAACATCCGGTCTTTCTGTTGTCTGCACCTGTGTAAAGAGGCTGAACGGCCTGTCTTCCTAAAATGGCTGGATATAGCCGCTGCCGAGAACCGAATCAATATTTATATTGTCCAATTTCCTTTCTACTTCATCAACAACCCTTTTGTCAGCAATATCTTCAATATACATTACTGCAATATCTGTTCCGGACCTTACCCCGATCCGCCTTTTCTTTACCTTAAACCTTATATCCCGTATACGCTTCCTTATAAGTGCGGTATTTGTGCTGATTATTTCTGTAAAACCGTCTCTGGAACCTCTTATAACTGTTTCCGATGTAGGCTCGCTTACGGTTCTTGACGGTAAACTTTTGGCATCGATGACGATTGCTTTTTTATATCCGTCCATTATAAGTGCGCTATCGCCTGACAGTACATCGAATAAGGCATCCTCAATAAACTCGACTTCCTTAAGAGTTGAAACCGGCATAGCTGAATTCCCGATTATATCATACAGTTTATTCTTCATTTCATTACAATCGGGCTTATCTTTCCCTGAACCGGTCATAAGCGGCAGCAGGACAAATTCATCAAGTAAATGCTTGTCTATCATTCCTTCTATATAAAACAAAAACATTCGCTTTCCATTCGGTCCTCCGATGTTAAAGTCTCTATACTCAACATCATGGCAGTCCTTTAAAATATTTTTTATAAAGTTGGTATTTTCTTCCATATTATTGCTTAAAGCAGTTTTTGTCCCCGGCTTATGTTCATATACTACCTCTTTTTTTTTATTGCCGCGCAGGATCCTGCCTGAAAATCTGCCCAAAAATCCGGATGACGGTTTCATAAAAACTCCTTTAAACTTTTATATATCTCGATATTTTGCAATTATAAAAAGCACAGTTCCCGCTGTTATATAAAAATAGCCCATAAATTTGGAAAATTTATACTCTTTGATCAAGCCCTTCTTTTTATACTCTTTACTGTCATAAAGGAGTAAGAATATACTTGATATTAAAAAGAGTATATAGACCGGAAAACGGAAATTGTTATTAATAAATCTCAAAATTTCTTGCATCAGCACACCCCTGTATTGCTTTTACATTATTCTCAAGATTATTTTCTACAAGTCGCAGTATAATAATACGGTTTGGGGATGAAATAGAATTATTGTCTTATAGGCTTGTCTGATAATAAATGTGCCATCTGATTCCGAGATGATTTTTTGTACGATAAGGCGGATAGAGGCGCAGATACTTTGCGCATCTATGCCGATGGCAACGAAGTTTTTTAAAATCGGATTATTGCCCCGCCATCTGCCGATTTTATCAAAAATGATGGGTAACCGAAACCTGATTATAATTTATATCCCTTGAGGAATATATTATTTCTTCCATTTTGCAAGTGCATCCGCCAGGGCAGAATTAATCCCCTCTTCCTCCTGCTGGTTGAGGAATCTGCCTTCATCCTTCTTGTTTACCTGTTCACCTTTTCTTTTATTGAAGGCCTCAAGCTTTTCACGATAGCCACAACTGCAAAAGAAGGATTTGTTCTCCCCCTCGCCTCTGATTTCCATTTTCTTGTGGCATTCCGGGCATCTGGCGTTTGAAACCATGGACAGTCCCTTGCGGTAACCGCATTCCCTATCCTGGCAGACAAGCATTTTACCTTTTTTGCCGTTCACTTCCAGCAGATATTTGCCGCATTCGGGGCATTTCTCTCTGGTAAGGTTGTCGTGTTTGAAAACATCAGAGCTGGCAATTACATTTGAAACCAGCTTTGTGGCATAGCCCTTCATTTCATTTACGAATTCACCGGGATTGGCTTTGCCCCTGCTGATCGATGCAAGCTGCTGCTCCCATTTTGCTGTAAGCTCCGGAGATTTAAGATCTACAGGTACCATATCCACCAATTGTATTCCTTTGGAAGTGGGATGTATCTCCTTGCCTCTACGCTCCATATAGAATGAATTAAAGAGCTTTTCTATAATATCTGCGCGTGTCGCGGGAGTACCAAGGCCGCTGGTCTTGTCCATAGCTTCGCGCAACGCATCGTTTTCAATAAATTTACCGGGATGCTCCATAGCTGTGAGTAATGTCGCTTCGGTATATCTGGCCGGGGGCCTGGTTTTGCCGTTTACCATCTGAACTGAAGCAGGTTTGATTTTATCACCCTTTTTCAAGTCCGGCAAACTCTGATCCTGTTCATCGCCATCGTCGTCCTCGTTGTTTTTTTGTCCCTCGTATACCGCCTTCCACCCCTTTGACTTTATTATTTTCCCTTTAGCAGTGAATAATTCCCCGTTTATATCAACCTTCACAGTTGTCTGTTCATATTCAAAAGCCGGACTTAAGACCGCGATGAAGCGTTTCGCAATTAAATCGAAGATATTTCTTTCTTCTCCGCTCAAATCTCCCAGATTGACATACTGCTCTGTTGGAATAATGGCATGGTGGTCTGTAACCTTGCTGTTGTCGACAAATCTCCTTGTGGCTCTTATCCTGCCTTTAAGCAGCGCACGTGCGGATTCTGCATATGGTCCGACTGCAATACTTTTCAAGCGGTCAGGCAAAGTAGGTACGATGTCCTCCGTTACATGCCGGGAATCAGTTCTGGGGTAGGTAACAATCTTATGGGTTTCATAAAGCTTCTGCATAATTCCCAGAGTTTGCTTCGCTGAATACCCGTATTTCCTGTTTGCATCGCGTTGCAGCTCAGTCAGGTCGTAAGCCAATGGAGGTTGCTCTTCTTTTGCCTCTTTTTTAACCTCGGTAATTTCGCCGGACTGTCCTCTTACCTTTGCCAGGATGTCTTCAGCCTGTTGTTTGTTGAATAACCTTGTCTGTCCGCTTTGCTTGTCCTGCCATGTAATTGTGTATCCATTCACACCGGCGTTTATAGTCCAGAAATCCTTCGGCACAAATCTCTTGATTTCATTTTCCCGCTCCACAACCATAGCCAGAGTCGGCGTCTGCACACGCCCTGCAGACAACTGGGCATTGTGCTTGCAGGTCAGAGCCCTCGTTACATTAAGCCCTATAAGCCAGTCGGCTTCAGCGCGGCATTCCGCCGATTTATAAAGATTCTCGTACTCCCTGCCCGGCTTCAGATTGGCAAAGCCTTCCTTTATAGCCTTATCTGTCTGCGATGAAATCCAAAGGCGCTTGATAGGCTTATTGAACCCTGCTTTAATAATTATCCATCTCGCTACCAACTCGCCTTCCCGGCCTGAGTCGGTCGCTATGACCAGTTCGTCCACATCTTCATTTTTTAATAGGCTTTTAACTATACCGAACTGCTTTGCAGTTTCCCTGATCACCACAAGCTCCATTTTACCGGGCAGCATGGGGAGATTGTCAAGGCTCCAGGTCTTATACCTTTCCCCGTATGCTTCAGGATCCGCCAGTGTCACAAGATGCCCCAACGCCCAGGTCACAATATATTTTGAGCCCATGATGCAGCCGTTCCCGTTTTGGCTGCAATTGAGCACCTTTGCAAGATCTCTTCCTACAGAAGGTTTCTCAGCCAGAACCAATATTTTACCCATTATCCCGTATCCTTTCGGCAAGCAGCGTCAAAATCCCGGGGGCATTTTGCCCCAATTGATTTAAGGCATATTCGCCTTGGCGGAATGCCTCTGTAAAGCAATTGATAATTGACGCTGCAGTAATAATTATTATATTACAAAATATTGGATTTGGCTATTCACCCGAATTTTTGAATTTTTTGCTATCCATTGAATACAATCTGCTGCCATCATATGCAAACAGGTAAAGATATATCGTCTTAAAAGCAGGGATCTCCTGCGCCCAGTATATAAGTAATATTTTATGACAAACATATATATAGG
The DNA here is from genome assembly GCA_012027035.1 of Ruminiclostridium sp. Taxonomy (GTDB): domain Bacteria; phylum Bacillota; class Clostridia; order Acetivibrionales; family DTU013; genus MnB-11. The sequence continues at coordinate 7,299 of VEPD01000504.1, forward strand.
CTTCAGACTATTAATTAAAGGTGCAGTTATGCCCAT
>VEPD01000281.1 GCA_012027035.1 Ruminiclostridium sp.
GCCGGTATCGCCTCCGGCCTTCTGCTGCAGCCCCGCTTTAGGGCGCTTTGTTATATTACCACGCAGTCGGCGTTTTGTCAACCGTTTTTCTTAACTTTTTCGGCTGCCGTCAGGCACGCTTTTTTGTTCAGACAATCCATGACCGCCTCTACAAACCGTATTTTGTTCCGGCTTCCTAGCCCCGTCTGCGATGGCTTAATCACTATACCATCCGGCAGCCTCTCTTTACAACCGCCAGACTATAGCATTTACTGGTATGTATTCGATTTATACCTGTTATTCTGAATTATGCTCCATTAAATTAGTGTATTATTCCGTTATCTCACTTGTTACATAATAAAATAAGGTCCGGGGCGGATGAATACAATTCGAACCGTTCCAACTTCAGGAAGGTATGCTTTTAAAAATAATTTCAGGATTAACAGCAGGCCCTACATTATTCTCACAATAGAGACTATAAGTTTTTTTAAGTCAAATATCTGAAAATCTAGAGAAAAGAGGCGGGCATGGGCAGCATAGTATTAGTCATTTTTCAGCTTTATCAAAACAACTATTTTGTTGCCTCTATCATTTACCTTTACCCGATCACATAGTTTTTTCACTATTAAAATGCCTCTGCCGCTTTCCATTACATTGCAAATATCGTTATCTCCGGTATAATACGCTTTACTTTTACACAGACAGTCATAGTCGTACCCACAGCCTTCATCCTCCACAATCAGACATGCGAATCCGCTATTTGTAATTCCGGCTTTAATTTTTACCCTTTTGCCTTCATCTTCTTTGTTACCGTGTTTAACAGCATTCAATACCAATTCATTCAGAATTACAGTCAATTCAAAGCGGGTACACTCCCCCAAAGGCCCGTAACTTGCCTGTATGTTGTCTACTACATCACTTACAGCAGCGCCTATCCTGTTAATGCTGCTCACAATGCTGTCATCATATGCTTTTATTATTTTAGACATAGCCCATCCCCTAAGGAAAGTATACTACCTTTTTCAAAAGGGGACATTCCCTCCAAACGGGGACATTCCCTCCATATATCTTGACCCGTGACTCAGAGGGTGTGTCCCCGCACCTCATTACTCTCATCTCAGAGGGTGTGTCCCCTTACCTTTTTCAAAAGGGGACATTCCCTCCTTATATCTTGACCCGTAACTCAGAGGGTGTGTCCCCTTACCTTATATATTCCCGCATCAGGATGGTATAAACATCGTGTTGGCAAGCTGGTGTGATTATTTGCCAAGTATTGTCCTGAATCTGTCAAGCACCTTTTTTTCCAGCCTTGATACATACATTTGTGAAACTCCCAGCTTGTCTGCAATTTCTTTCTGAGTCTTCCCCCGAAAGTATCGCATGCGTATGAATTCTTTTTCGGGTTCGTTAAATCGGCTGAGGCTTTTCTCAAGAAAGTCCCTGTTTTCTATCCGTCCAAATGCTGAGTCATCGGCCCCAATAGTTTCATGCAGTTCCAGATCATCATCATTGTATACTGTCTGGTCAAAGGATTGAATATTAGAAACATTGGAGGATTCAATTATTTCAAGGACATTTTCTTCGCTTATATTGAGGTATTTTGCTATCTCATCAACCCTTGGATTTCTCTGAAGCTCATGAGATAAATATTCCCGGGCATGGTTAACCTTCTGATAAACTTCATATATTCTTCTGGGTATTCTAATCACAGATCCTTTGTCACGGAAATATCTCTTAATCTCCCCGATTATGGTAGGTGTGGCAAAGCTGATGAATTTGACGCCCCTTCCGGGATTAAAACGCTCTACGGCTTTGATCAGAGCAATGCAAGCCACCTGGAATATATCTTCATAATCAAGGCCTCTGTTGAGAAATTTTCTTGCAATTATCTCCGCCAGGTATATATATTTGTTAACTATTTCATTTCTATGAACGGTACTGGGATTATTCAGATAATTTGAAAATAGAATTTCATTTTCATCGGCTATGGAGTTCAATACAGTAGAATCGATTTCATTTTCCATCCGCAAAGGCCCCTTCATCAATTGCTTTTGTCATTGTAAGAATGCATCCGGTTCCCGGATAGAGTTTTACATCATCCATGAAGGCATTTATTATAGAGATGCCCAATTCATCCTCTTCGTTGTTGAATACCAGCTTAACGGCTTCATCACTGGAATTAAAAGAAATAACAACTTTACCCGGTAAAATATTAAAAGTAATAATATAATTGCCTTCTGATCTGTATCCCTCATTAACAAGCTTGTTGCATACCTCGGCAACCGCGACTTTTATATCTTCGATTGTTTCTATGTCAAATCCCACCCTGTTGGCGACACCTGACGCCGTCAAACGTGCTATGCTGACATACTCCGCTTTGAAAGGCAAAACCAACCGGATATTATCGGAAAAATCACTCATCACATGCCACTCCTTTATACAGCAGAATATTTGATATTCTGCATTTACGTCTCATTATAAAATAATAATCATTAAATATTCATTCAATGATAAAAAGCTTGTCCAATCCGGTTATGACAAAGAGCTTTCTGATATTATCCTTAAGTTTGTCCATGTAAATGTTTTTTTCGTAGAGCCTGGTCTTCTTCAATACTCCGACAAAAATACCAAGCCCCGTACTGTCAATATAATTCAAACCACTGCAATCGATCCTGAGATCCATCCGGTTTGATTCTACTATGCCATATAGCTTATCTTTAAGAGTTTGTGCCGTATAAATATCGATCTCACCGATTAAGGTAACTTTTACGTAATCAGTATATAATTCCTCTCTCACTATCAGTTCACTTGTCATAAGATTACCCCCTGTAAATAATATTTCCTATTTAAGTAAAAGCTTAATAACTTTCTCCGCTTTTTCAGGCCACTTGCTTCTAACCGATATTGCCGCAATCATTTTCACGCCCTGGATTTTTGATTTTTTAAGAGCTTCACTATTGCTTATATCAATGCCATAAATGTGTTCTGTTGTATTGTCCTCTAACTTCATCTTATAAAGCTTGCTTATTTCATTTTCTATTCCCAGCCTTGGCGCAATTTCATCCAGATTTGTAAACACGCCCTGTTGAACAAATCTATCAAAGCTTTCTTTATCAAGTATAAATAAATCTATATCCCCCGCGGCAAAAAGAACCATGGCTTTCATCTGCATGGCATATTCCTGCTGCCCGTCGGTTGAATCCTTAGATAAAAATGCACCGTCAAATCCAGGTTCCTTGATTTCGGGTATTTCCTTCTTAATGGTCTCCTTGAGGACGTCTGTTTCATTAAAATATAACTGCCCCATGAAGGCTATGTTAAAATCCGGATCTACTCTTGTCACACATCCCCTTATAGTAGCAGCGAGAACAATCAGCGCAATTATTCCTACGATTATATGGATCTTATGATAATGAAAGAAGTTGCCAGCCTTTTTCCCATCAATACCTAATTTTTTGAGAAGTGGGTTGGGTGCTTTCAATTCAACTTCCGGCTGGGGTTCCACATATCCCATAAGCAGGCTGTATGCGCCGGTTATTTTATCTATGTCAACTGCTTCGCTGCCATCCTGCCCCTCGGCAGACTCCATTCTGTACTTTTTAAGGATTATGGCATATCTTCTTTCTATATCGTTCCTGCTTGCATTATCAGCTAAACCAAGAATCTTGTAAGCTTCCTTTTTATCAATCATTTTTGCAGCCTCCAATCCAAATCAGCATTACTCTACTCCCTTGGTTTCATTGTCGGAAATAGTAGTACGTCTCTAACGGAATATGAATCCGTCAAAAGCATAACAAGTCTGTCTATACCTATCCCGAGACCACCTGTGGGGGGCATCCCATATTCAAGCGCATTTACAAAATCATCATCCATCATATTGGCTTCTTCATCGCCGGCTTCTCTCTTCTTCACCTGATTCATGAACCTTTCCTTCTGATCTATGGGATCATTCAATTCCGAATAGGCGCATCCATATTCTCTGCCATTGATAATAATTTCAAATCTCTCTGTAAGTCTGGGATCAGTGGGTTTTTTCTTGGTTAGCGGAGATATCTCTATTGGCGCATCATATACAAAAGTCGGTTGAATAAGCGTTGCTTCAACTTTCTCCTCGTATATGGTATTAAGCACTACGCCCCATGTAGCTTTTGCATTTACATGCATTCCTAATTCAGCGGCTTCCATCCTGGCTTCTTCATCCGTAGTAATAATATTGAAATCCAGGCCGGTTACTTCTTTTACGGAGTCTATCACACTGATTCTCTTCCATCCCGGAGTAAGATCAATCTCCTGTCCCTGATAAATTATCTTAGTTGTCCCTAAAATATTCGCAGATATCCTGGAGATTATATTTTCAGTCAAATCCATCATATCATTATAGTCTTTGTATGCCTGATATAACTCAAAACCTGTAAATTCAGGATTATGCTTGATGGATATACCCTCATTCCTGAAATTCCTTCCAATTTCATAAACCTTTTCCAATCCTCCGACTATAAGCCTTTTAAGATATAACTCCGGGGCTATTCTTAAGTATAAGTCCATATCCAGCGTATTGTGGTGGGTAATAAATGGTTTTGCATTTGCTCCGCCGGCAATAACATTCAGTATCGGAGTCTCAACCTCCAGGAATCCCAACTCATCCAGATATTTTCTTAATTCTTTGATAATCCTGCTCCTCGTTATAAATGTCTTTCTCACCTCGGGATTTACTATGAGGTCTACGTATCTTTGTCTGTACCGCAGATCCATATCCTTCAGTCCATGCCATTTGTCCGGTAAGGGCTGCAGTGATTTTGCCAGCAGGGTTATCTTCTCCGCCTTGATGGATATTTCACCTTTATGAGTCCTGAAAATTGTACCTTTGACCCCAATGATATCCCCAATGTCGAATTTCTTGAATTCCTCATATATTTCTGCACCAATATCATCCATCTTGACATATAACTGTATTTTCCCATCCCTGTCCTGCAGGTCACAAAAGCTTGCCTTCCCCATCCCTCTTTTGGACATAAGCCTGCCGGCTACTGAAACATATTTACCTTCAAAATTCTCAAATGAACCGATTATTTCAGTTGTTGAATTTGTCACATCATATTTTACTGTTATAAATGGATCTTTACCATTTTGCTGCAGCTCCTGAAGCTTTATCCTCCTGGTTTTTAAAATCTCATTCAAGTCCTGTAATTCTTGTATATTGTCAATGTTATCTGTCATCTGGATCCTCCTCAAACTTTCCATGTGCAAAAAAGATTTAAAATAACAAGAATAACAGTCCACTAATGTAAACTGTTATTTCTATTATTATATATTAATTTAAATCATTAGTACAAGCCATTATAGTCCTTATTTCTCAATTTTTAATATCTTAAACTTCAACACGCCGTCAGGCACTGCGACTTCCACTATGTTGCCTTTCTTTTTCTGCATAAGCGCGCTGCCTACCGGAGATTCGTTGGAAATCTTGAAACGGCTTGGATCAGCTTCAGTTGAACCAACTATGGTATAAATCACCTCTTCATTGTATTCCATATCTAAAAGCTTTACTTTTGAACCTACTGTAACCTTTTCCGTACTTACATCGTCTTCGTCGATTACCTTTGCATGCTTCAGCATGGTTTCAAGCTGGACAATCCTGCCTTCTATATACGCCTGCTCATTTTTGGCTTCATCATATTCGGAATTTTCTGATATATCGCCAAATGAGAGGGCCTGCTTTATCCTTTCTTTTATTTCCATGCGTTTTGCGCCTCTGAGGAACTCCAGCTCTTCCTCCAGTTTTTTCAAGCCCTCATAAGTCAGTATGACTTCTTTACCTGTCATTTGAAGCCTCTCCTTTACCAAAAATTTTGTGTTGATAATATATGCATTTGGTACGCATTTATTCCGTGGAATCAATTATTGTACAAATATAAATAGCACTGGAATTTATACAGTGCCGTGGTAAAGTAGTACAAAATCTGTTTTGATATTTTTTATTAATTATAAAATACAAAACGGTCATTGTCAAGCTTAGCACGTATAAAATTACCTTATTTTTATTTTTAATCCAATTACTTACACACCTATTGCTTTTACAACACTGTCCGCATTGATTATGCCTCTCCGTCCGACAAAACCGGTTATCCTGCAGCCTGCTTTTTCAAATTCCGTTTTTATGTATCCTGCCAGTTCAAAGGTGAATTTATCACATGTATCCAGTTGAAGCTTTTTTGTTATGATAATCTCATAAAGCTCAGATTTACTAAAATACCCATGCAGATCATATATGAGATTTTTTATATTGATATCGGCCATATCAAATACAACATCGTTTATTACCGCGCTTTCACCCGGTATGCTTGACTCAATGGAGTCATACAGGTTTATCAGCAGTGATTTTTTTGAAATCCTGCTCTGTGAAATATCCGCAGGCTTGCCAAGGTTGATAACAAGATCGGCGTGTTTCAACCTGCTCCTGTACTCGGAGCTTATGGAAAATGATAGTCCGGAATCTGAAAACAGCTCTGAAAGCCTGCTTTCAAGCTCAGCCTTTTCTGCAGCCACAATGGTAACAAAGCTGATATAGGGTTCCAGTAGCCTGACAATGGTAAACGCTTCTTCATTATCACTTCCTGCAACAATTACAATATCAAGGTGTTCTATTCTTTTCCCGGCTTTGGTGTATATCCCCTCAAGCACAGGCATCAATAAGGATTTCAATAAAAGCTTGCCTGAGGGCCGGGGACTCATGAATGAGCTGCCTGGGACATTATCACGAATGGGCTTGGGTATGATGAATTCCCTGATACCTTTGTCAGTACACAAACGCTCCAGATATTCAATAACACAATTCATATTCAAATGCAACAGGATTCCGGCAGTGAAAGGCAGCTTTATTATCCAAACTTTCAGAGTCTCCAGCAATTCATAGCATGAAAGCCCGTTCTTCAAATCGTCCTTCCGGGAGGAAAAATATAGCTTTGTTCCGAGTCTGCTATAAAAAAACCCTGCGTTGAAAAGTAATCCGGTAATTTTATCGGAAAGCTTCGATACAAGGTTTTTGAATAAACTATTCCCTGCTTTTTTTTTAATCTTTATTTCTTCGAAAATAACTAGTCCGAAGTCCGTCATGCATTCATCCCGCAATATTATTTAGAATAGGCTTAATCTTATCATAATAATATTTGCGGGGAAGGGGATTTATGCATGAGATGACTCACTTTCCTTTAATATAACATCATGCGCTCCACCCTCAATTATACTTGTAGATGATACAAGAGTCAGTCTGGCGTTGCTGTGAAGCTCATCCAGCGTGAGGCTGCCGCATGTGCACATTGTTGCCTTGAGCTTGCTCAGGGTGATATCCAGATTGTCTTTAAGCTTGCCGGCGTATGGCACGTAGGAGTCGACGCCTTCTTCAAAATCCAGCTTCTGCTTTCCGCCCATATCGTATCTCTGCCAGTTCCGGGCTCTGTTGGAGCCTTCTCCCCAGTATTCCTTCACAAAGCTGTTGCCTATTTTAAGCTTTCTTGTAGGGCTTTCATCAAATCTTGCAAAATAGCGGCCCAACATTATGAAATTAGCTCCCATGGCAAGGGCCAGAGCCATATGATAATCATGTACTATGCCGCCGTCAGAGCAAATGGGAACGTAAACTCCCGTCTTCTTATAATATTCATCCCTGGCTTTTGCTACTTCAATTAC
>VEPD01000171.1 GCA_012027035.1 Ruminiclostridium sp.
AGGATTATTACAATTAAACACAGGTCACCTTTTTTCAGCATATTTAAATTCCTTGCTTTCATCTGAAAATGTAAAGCTGCTCTTTATTCCTTCAGTTGCATAAACCTCTTTATCCTCCGTGACTAAAATAGCTTCCACACCTTTTAAGCTTTCAATCAGCGCCATTCCCTTTTCCAGTCCCAGAACAAAAACCGAAGTTGACAATGCATCTGCATCCATAGACACATCTGTTACGATGGTAGCGCTTATAAGTCCGGAATCCGACGGATAGCCTGTCTTGGGGTCAAGGATGTGATGGTACCTCACTCCGTCTTTTTCAAAAAATCTTTCATAATCGCCGGATGTCACCACAGCTTTATCCGTTACACTCACAATCCCCAGATAAATGCCGTTTTCCGCCCTGGGATTCTGAATGCCTATGCGCCAGGGCTTGCCATCGGATTTTGTTCCAAGGACTACAACATTTCCTCCCAGATTGACATACGCAGACTTAATTCCAAGCTTTTTATATATTTTAATTACCTCATCTCCTGCATAACCTTTTGCAATACCTCCAACGTCAACTATCTGGCCTGGAATTTCAAGCTTTGCAGTTAAATTTACGGCATCGATCATAAGCTTTTTGTAATCAGTTAGCTTTTTGAGCCTTTGGATTTCTTCTATCGGCGGCACACGCGGATTATCTGTGAACACTCCCCATGCCTTCACAAGCGGTCCGATTGTCACATCAAAAGCCCCTCCGCTCATTTGGGCGTACTCTTTTGCAGTAGCAAGCAGATTTATTGTTTCCGGGCTTAAAACAACAGCGTTCTTCCCCGCAGCTTCATTCAATCTGTTTATATCTCCGCCCGGTGCATTTATCGTCATAAGCTGCTCAATAGCTTTCATCCTGGCCGTTGCTTCTTTCGCTGCAATCCCGGCATTCGAGCCGTAAACTCTCTGGGTGATCACCGTACCCATTAAAAAGTCTTCAGTCTCAAAGGGTTTATCTTTTAAATTTAGTGAACCGAAGCTGCATGATGATAAAATAAAAATCAATATGGCAAAAGTAAATGTTAATCTTATTTTCATGTCTTTTCCTTGCTTTCACTGTCATATCTGTCCATAGAATATCTTACAGTATAAAAATATATACGGCAACAGTAAATACAAAATCGTAAAGTTTATATTAAAATTATGATAATATTTTTTTATAAATGCTTAGATATTCACATAGTCTGAAATTGAATGTATGGTATAATATTTTACAGTAGATTGTTATTATTTTATCAAAAATACAATGCCGGCAGGTGATAATAAAATAGCTTATCATATGCAAACTTAAGGAAGTATCCGACTAATGCCGTATAATTGACGCAGTATGGAACGCATAATATCATTGCATAACTCATTGGGCTACATCTGATAAATGACGAAATTTATGGGTATAAAATAATTGAAATTACCAAACCTGAAGGGAGGATCTCAATATGCCTAAAAAAGTAATAATATTAGGCGCAGGCTATGGAGGAATAGAAGCAGCCCTTACTCTTTACAAGAAAAAAAAGAAAAATGACGATATTGAAATAACAGTTATCGACAGGAACCCTTTTCATACTCTGCTTACCGAACTCCATGAGGTTGCAGGAAACAGGATTGATGATGAAGGCGTTTTAGTGCCGCTGAGAGATATTTTCAAATACACTGATATAAAACTGGTACAGGAAGAAATCGTTAATGCGGATTTTAGCAGGAAAGAGTTGGTTTCAAAAAGCAACAAGTATTCTTTTGATTATCTGGTATTTGCAGTAGGAAGTGAACCCAACCTGTATGGCATTCCGGGAATGGACAGATTTGCTTTCACGTTGTGGTCTTATTATGATGCAATCAGGATACGTGAACATATAAAAGATTGTTTTGTCAAAGCCTCGCAAGAGCGTGATGCCGATGTACGTAAAAGCCTTCTTACATTTACGGTAGGCGGCGGCGGCTTTACAGGGGTTGAAATGATAGGTGAGCTTGCCCTTTGGGTTAAGTCTCTAAGCACAGAATACTCCATTCTACTCACTGAAACAAGACTGATGCTTATTGAGGCGTTACCGGGAATTCTTAACAACCTGAGGGAAAAAAGTTCAAAAAAGGCAATGAAATATCTGACTGAGAAGTTAAAGGTGGAAGTACTGACAAATTCAGCAATTTCCAAGGTTGGAAGCTCCGGCTTCGAACTAAGGAACGGCGCCGTCATTCCTTCCGATACCTTGATCTGGACTGCCGGAATAAAGCCTTCATATATAACTGAAACCATTGAATGCGGTAAGGCGAAATCCCGCCGTATCCTTGTGGATAAACATTGTGAAACACAATATAAGGATATATATGCAGTTGGCGACGTATCTTCATTTGTAACCGAAGCAGGTCCGCTTCCCGCACTCGTGGAGGCTGCCATCCAGACTGGAGAAAATGCGGCGCACAATATTCTCGCCGACATCAGAGGCAAAGAGAAGACGGAACTTCATCCGAAGCTCCATGGTGTTATGGTATCCATAGGCAGCTATTTTGCAGTTGCGGATGTTATGAACCGTCAATGGTCCAGACTGATATCAATAGTATTGAAATATCTTGTAACTATACATTATCTTTTCGGTATCGGCGGATTTGAACTGATTTTCAGATATATCAGGCATGAATTCCTTCATAAGAAACAAGTCAAGACCTTGCCCGAAAAGCATATTTCGGTTCTGACCCTAAACTTCTGGCTTGTCCCGATAAGACTCTTCCTGGGATATTCGTGGCTCAAGGAAGGTATCGCCAAAATCAGTGAAGGCTGGCTCAATACAACTGTACTTGCAGGTCTTCCTGCAGATGCTTCAACAGGCGCATCAACCACCGAAGCCGGAGAAAAGGTATTTAGAATCATTTCTGATTTTACTCCCGGATGGTATGCCTGGATAGCAAATAACATAGTTTTGCCAAACGCCCTGATATTCCAAATAATAATAGTATTGACAGAGACTGCCCTTGGCCTGGCATTTATAACCGGAACGTTTACTTTTATCGCATCGCTGGCCTCTATCGGCCTGATAATAAATTTCCTGCTTTCCACCGGCTTTTATGATTACAACTGGTGGTTCATACCAGCAGCGTTGTGCCTGTTGGGAGGCGGAGGACGCGCATTCGGCATAGATTACTACCTGATACCCTATTTGATGAGGCTATGGAGATATTTTGAAAGAAACAAACGTATGAAGCTGTTTCTATTTAGATAGATACCGATACTACAGCGTCAATTAACAATTCATCCTTGCAGGATTAGAGCATTGAAGTGTTTGCACAAATTCTGCAAGGCGTATGGATGCCACACTTCCCAAAAGTAAAAAAGAGGATGATCCTACTTTGGTTTATCAAGCAGGACCATCCTCTTTTATCATTATAAACATCTATTCCAAAAAAACATCTATTCCGAATCAATGAACTGCTGCTCCGCTCCAGGTTCCATCTCAGGCTGTTCCCTGCCCTCAACGGCATTTTCCATTTTAGAAATGGATACCTCATAGGCCACCTTTGTCAAAACTTCTCCCGACTCCAGTTTTTTCTGGTACGTCCTGCTTTGTATTCTTCCCCATACCTTAATATTATCACCCACGGTAAGTCTTTCAGAGAACCTGGCATTTCTTCCCCATGCTATGCATGGTATGTAATCCGATTTATTGTACGGTCTGTTTACTGCAAGGAGCAGATCCGTTATTTCTCTTCCGAAGGGCGTAGTTCTGTATATCGGCCTCTTACATATAAATCCGTTTAAATATATTTGGTTTGGATTTTTGATTTTCTTTTCATCTTCAAGAAAGGTTATGTCCCGTGCAAAGACTGTGAGGAGTAATCTATTTCCTTCGTTATTGTAACTGTTATATGATCGGAACTGGCCTTCCACCTCAATAACGGTCCCTATTTCAAGTTTGTCCTTACTTGCAAGTCTCTCGGAAATGGTAATCGGAATTTTATCACAGCTTTCACTCAATCTTGGAACATCCAGCATAAAATAATAAAAGCCTTCTCCATAAACCTCATGACTGAATTCAATGCTTGAAACCACTTTCCCGGATATCGTAACCATGTTGTTTTCTATGATGTTACCGACCATCCGACCCCCACTCTCCTCTCAAGGCTCATAAGTATATCTGCAGATTTGTCTATTGTATATCTATTCGCGTAAGGCCTGTTTTAGAATTAAAAAAAGTAATTCTAAAATATTACAGTTCACTACTTTTTTTATTATATTACATAATTAGCGACTTGAAAATCCCTTAAATGATTATTTTAGGAGAATATTCTACATAATTGATAGAAATACGGCAAAAGATTTTTTATATGGCATTTGTTTGTATGAAAAGTGTATATTTTAGCTCATATTATTCAGATCCACGCCGTTTACGATGGCAAATGAAGCTGCTGCGAGTACTTCGTGAATATCAAGCTCTCCTGCATCCAGCTTCAGCTTATATTCCTGTGGTTCCATTAAAGTCCCATTTCTTGCTGAAATGGGTTCCTGCTGACAGCAAATGAATCCGTCCTTGAAAAGTATGTCTCCTATACTTGAGGTGGTTACGCTTGCTTTTGTATTGAATCCATAGGTTACAACATTGTGCTTCATTCCCTGAAACATTTTTATCAATTCACTGTCGTCAACATTTACAATAGCAGTCCCCTTTTTGGCAAGCAGGAGGAAGACTTTTTCCATTCCTTCAGAGATCTGGGCATTTCCGTCTTCCGGCCCTTCCTTCAGATTACCGGGGAAAATCATTATATCAAAATGTATATCGTTTGACAGAAATCTCTCAACATTATTTATGTTAATTTTAAGCAGAAGTATATCCGTTTTATTTTTTTCCACTTCGGATACATACGCCTTTATCCTGTTAATATTGGCGCCAAGCAGATTTTTAGAATCAATAACGCTGATTTTTTTGCCTGTAGAACTTAAAAGGTTATTGATGAGATTTGCTGTCTGTAAATTGCCATGGCGTCCTGCAATGCCGGCTATTAGCATTTAGACCTCCAAGTCAGGTTCCAAATATGTCAGCTAAGCACCGGTGAAAATATAACTTCCGCTATAAATTTCTGCAAACGCAGTCCCTCCGGCCGGCATTTGCAGAAAAATCGGAAGTAATATTTTCAGTGCTCCTAAATGTCTCAGTTTTTATATTGTGCCTTTTTCGGATTTTTATGTGTTTATTCCTTCTTTTTCTGCCGACCGTCTATATCCATATAAAAATTATCTCTCAATATTAATTTTGAAACAGGTACCAATTTGTAACCCGAGTTTTTAATGGAATCAATGATTTCAGCTAAAGTTGCAGCCGTATGGCGGGTATCGTTATGAAACAATATTATTGAGCCTGGAACCAATCTGCCGCTCACACGGCTTTTTATCTCAGCTGCACTGATGTCCGGCTTCCAGTCCAGACTATCATGTATGCATATAAATGTAAAATATCATATCTTCCAGTCTATAGATATTTCATCATCTTTAATATGGATTTTTTCTATAAAGCAACTGCTTATTTTTTTCTTTTCTTCCAGGGACAATCCTTTCCAATTATCTATCTTATCCAGCAATTGCCCGGCAGGAAGATTTTTACTGTTTGTAAGCATGACTTTTTTCACTTCTTCAATTGAACTATTTTTTAAAGCATCCAATTCTGTTATTCTTTCATTGATATATTTCATTGCAACATTATTGGCTTCCGCCATTTGTTGAACTAAATTCTCAATCTGATTATCTATTTTTAGTATTTGCAGTCTGATCCTGTTTGCAGTAATATCGCCATTAGTTTGTACTGTCAATTGAGTATCTTTCAATTCCTGAACCTTTGATAATAAATAGCCTTCAATTATTGTTTCCACTTCATCTGTCCGTATAGGCCTTGAATGTCCGTTACAGTTCTTTAAATTGGTTTTACCTCTGCAATTAAAGTAGTTATTATCGGCATGCCCCGCTTTAACCACGCTGACAGCATAGCCGCAATAGCCGCACTTGGCAATGCCTGATAACCAGCTATACTTTCCCTTGCCGCTATTTTTTATTTGCTTGTTAGTATCGAGTTTAAACTGGCATAACAACCATGTTTTACTGTCAATTGCTCCCTGGTGTAAACCTATTGATACTACATGATTTTCTACATTGCTATATTTTCTTTCATTTATTTCCCTTTTGCCATATAAATAACATCCGTTTATACCTGTGAAATCCGATATTCCATTACTAATAATACAGCCTTTGCTTTTATAGTAAGAATATACTTCTGCATCTGCCTTTACATAAACGGGATTTCTTAAAATCCTGCTTAACTTGCAGGAATCCCACCTGCCGCCCTCAGCAGCCGGTATGTTTTTTTGGTTCATAAAATCACTGACTTTTCCTAAAGACATGTCGGTATTGGCGTACAATTCGTACATCTTGATTAAATGTGACATTTGCCCGGCATCCACTTCAAACGTAGATGTTTTTATACCTTCTATCCTTGTTTCGATTTTTGAAAATCCATATGGAGATCTTCCTCCCATATAAAAACCTTTTCTACCTCTTGCATAATAATTATCCTTGATTCTTTTCTGAATAGTTTCCCTTTCAAGTTGTGCAAATACCATTATTATACTTAACATTGCATTTCCAATAGGCGTAGAAGTATCGAATTTTTCAGTAGAAGAAATAAAACTTACTTCGTGTTTTTTAAATACACCTATAATAGTCGCAAAATCAAGAACGCTTCTACTTATCCTATCAAGCTTATATACTATTACTTTCTCTATCAATCCGGTATCAATATCATTTATCATTTTTTCAAAAGCCGGTCTATTAGTGTCTTTGCCGCTAAAGCCTTTATCCGTATATACTTTATAATCCTCACCGGCAAACTCTTTCCTGCAAAAATCTATTTGGCTTTCGATTGATATGCTGTCTTTTTTATCTACTGATTGCCTTGCATAAATGCCAATCATTCGTATCACTCCCAAAGGAAATTTTTACTTTGATATTACATCTTTTCTTTAGTTACCATTGGATAACTTATAATAAATTTTTATCAAAATATCTCTTTTTTTTTCTTCTCTCTCTTTCTCATTTAATACCGGCAAGTTGTGGATTATCTTATAGTTGTTAACCGATTCGACAATTTGTTTAGTCATATTTCCAAGCTCACGATTTCCTATATATATATTCTATTTGAATTGCATGTCATATATATTAGTAATTTGGCTGTAGATGAATATATTAAAAAAAAAGTATATAATATGATTTGACGAGTGGTTAAAAATGCTATTATTTGTAACATGAATAAAAAAGGTATGAATATGAAACAAGAATCGGTCAACCTGAGCAATTATCTGGCTACACTCCAGGTAAAAGCCATAATTGGAGATTATTTAGTATGCGGTGATTGGTGGAAGGATTACAATCTATATCCGGATTATTACCGTATTTATTATATTGTTAACGGAGAGGGATGGATTCGGGTAGGTGACAAGGATTTTTACCCTAAAGCGGGAGAGCTTTACTGGCTGCCCTCAAACATTGCCCAACAGTATTCACTGGTCAGTCCGGATAAACCTTTAGCCCATTATTGGATACATTTTTATGCCGCATTGGGAGGGCAAATACCCTTGCTTGATGTAATCTCCATGCCTGTTGTAATAAAGCTTCATGAAGATAAACTTATAAAGAATATTTTTGAAGATTTGCTCAGTTCATTGAATAATTCCTTTGATGTAGCCGATGAGTTTATGGTTAAAAGCAATCTACTGAAGTTGATGTCATATTATATCAATGCTTGCGGGGACAATGTTAAAATCCTGTCATCATCCCCTGCGGCTGAGTTACAGCCTATAATCGATCATATTGAAAAGAACCTTTCCAGTGAAATGACTGTAAACCAACTTGCAAAAATTATTAATTTGCAACCCAATTATTTTTCTGATAAATTCAGAAAAATAATTGGATTATCGCCAATAAAGTATATCATACAGAAAAGGATTGAAAAAGCTAAAATATTATTATCACTATCCAATAAGCAAATGAGTGAAATTGCTGATGAAACAGGCTTTTCCGATCAGTTCCAGTTTTCCAGCCTGTTTAAAAAATATGCCAATATGTCTCCCTCGGAATTTAGAAATTCTTATAAAACCACAAATAATCCTTAAGTTAATGAATGGCGCCCTGTGTAACCATG
>VEPD01000079.1 GCA_012027035.1 Ruminiclostridium sp.
CAGGATATTATTTGTGCCTACAGGCGCGCTTCTCAGTCAAACCAGTGTACAGCAGAATGAGACCATTCCATGCATTGCTCATGCTGTAAGCATTGAGGTAAAAAATTAACGGAGGAATTCCAGTGCGAAGCATATTAACAACGTATTTTTGGGCATTTTTTATCGGCGGGGTTATTTGTGCAATCGGTCAGGTGCTTATTGATAAAACAAAACTTACCCCTGCAAGGATACTGGTGATATTTGTGTCGGCAGGCGTTGTACTTACAGCTCTGGGTATTTACCAGAAACTGGTGGATATAGGGGGCGCGGGTGCTACCGTACCATTGACCGGTTTTGGCTACAGTCTGGCAAAAGGGGCATTCAGAGACGTGGACCAGTTCGGACTCATCGGTGCATTTACCGGAGGATTAAGATCGACAGCGGCAGGGATAACGGCTGCAATTTTCTTCGGATTCCTTGCATCGGTAACGTTTTCACCAAAAGCAAAAAGGTAGGAGGAAGTCTGAAAGAAATGCTTTCATGACATTTTGTGCCTCAAGATAGGAATAGGTATAAATATGGAAAAACACAAAGTAATTCTTGTAACTGATGGAGATATGGTAGCTAAGGGAGCGGTTGAGAAAGCCGCGTCCAATATCGGAGGACGGTGCATTTCAATATCCGCCGGCAACCCAACGGTTTTAACGGGAGGAGAAATCCTGGACTACATCAATAAGGCGGCGCATGATCCCGTTGTAGTTATGGTGGACGACAGAGGCTGGGAAGGCGCCGGACCCGGAGAGCAGGCAATGGATACCATATTGCAGGATAAAGGCGTCGATGTTCTCGGCGTGGTGGCAGTATCCTCAAACGGCAAGGACTGCAGCGGGCTTAACGTTACGTGCTCTATAACAAAGGAAGGTAAAATAATAGACGGGTCAGTTGACAAGAATGGCTCGGATATGCACAGCGGTTATATTTGCGGTGACACTCTCAGCATTCTGAAGAGCAAAAAAGACTTGATAATTGTTGGCATCGGCGATCCGGGCAAAATGGATTTCAATGATGAAATTGAAAAAGGAGCGCCTATAACCACCAAAGCTTTACAGGAGGTGCTTAAAAGAAGCGGATATTAGAGAAAATTTTCCTCGCCGGATAATACAATGTTTAAGGTTGACAGAGTCCTTGAACTGACGCCTCAGGTTATTCATTTGTTACGTATCTTGAGAGATCAGGTTCGGAGAATGTATTTTATATTTTCTTCGCTTATAGGTTAAGATAGAGTATTAGTCATATTTTATATTAGGTTTTTCTACTGTCATCTATTATTATCTACTTTACCTATGAATTTCCATAATATAACATATAGATTTTATCATTTTATAAACAGTGTTGTTACAATTTTACACTATATATCCATCTTTTATGAATTTCGTTTATTAAATTATCGGCGGCAATCTTTGCAACTCATCCATATCCAGTTTTGTATTTGGAAATCGTTCAAGGATATATTTTTTGCTGTTGGAGTAAACCTGTGTTGAATCAATTCGAAGGTAAGGGAATATGTGGTTCTGACACCTGACATTTTAGTTTTCAGCCCCTCAAGCAGTTCCAGATATTGTTCTTTCCAGCCTTCATAAATCATTAGAGGAGCCATTATGAAGCCAGTGGGATAGCCGGCGGCTGCAATTTTGACAGCAGCATCAAGCCTTTCGGCAAATCCGGCGGTATTATGTTCAAAAAGACCTATACAATAGATTCAAAAGGCTTAGCTCCATTCCCTTTCATTTTTCGTCAAAAAAGTGCTAATAAAAAGAAGGATTTTTGTCGTATTTATAGAAATAGAATAGGTATAATGATTTATAATACGCTATCATATGTTGGGCAAAGGTGGATTTGATTGATGAATATTGACTACATAAACCCTTTTATTGAAGCAAGCCAGACAGTCTTGAGACAAATCGCATCAATTAACGCAAAACTGGGTAAAGTATATTTAAAGGATTCACCTTACAAAAGCGACAGTATTTTGATACTTGTCGGGTTAACAGGATCCATCAGGGGGCAGGCTATATTTTCAATGAGCAGGAATCTCGCAATGAGCATTGCTTCCAGTATGATGTTCGGGATGCCGGTTGTCGAGCTTGATGAAATATCAATAAGCGCAATTTCCGAGTTAACCAATATGATTCTTGGCAATGCCGCTACATTGCTTTATAATAGGGGAACGAGCATTGAAATCACTCCGCCCTCGCTATTGATGGGTGATAATATGACGATATCGCAAAGCAAAATGAAAACTGTTTGCGTACCGCTGCTGTTGGAAAACGATGGAGTAATTGAGCTTGATATTAGCATAGAAAGCGAGTTATAAAGGTACAAAAAACTTATAAAAAAAGATGGTATAACCGCCATCTTTTTTTTAAGGCACAGGAGCAGATGATTTGACTTTAAACATCGTTTTGGTAGAACCGGAAATACCTCAGAATACAGGAAACATTGCGAGGACCTGCGCAGCAACAGGAGCAGGACTGCACCTTATCAAACCGCTTGGCTTTTCCATGGAAGACAGATACCTGAAACGCGCAGGACTGGACTACTGGGGAGACGTCAATGTCAAATGCTATGACAGCTTCCAGGAGCTGAGATGTTTGTATGGCGATGCGGTTTTTTATTTTTCAACCACAAAGGCGGCTAAATCTTACACTGATGTCGCATACCCTGAGAATTGTTTTATTGTTTTTGGTAAAGAGACTGCCGGCTTGCCCGGGGAATTGCTGATGAAAAACCGTGAGAACTGCATCAGGATCCCTATGAAGCCGGGAATACGCTCTCTTAACTTATCCAACTCTGCGGCGATAATTGTATATGAAGCATTAAGGCAAAATGGTTTTATAGGCTTTCAACCAACCGGTAAAATGGAAATGGAGTGATTCTATGATTAATAAAGAGAGAATGCTAAATGAATTTTTACAGCTTGTCCGTATAGACAGTTTGTCCAGGCATGAGCGTCAGATGGCGGACGCCTTGAAGGAAAAGCTTTCAGCCATGGGGTACGAACCGGTCGAAGACGATGCAGGCGGGAAAATCGATGGGAATGCCGGAAACATCATTTGTAATGTAAAGGGTGATAAAAAAGTCCCTGCCGTACTGTTGATGGCGCACATGGATACGGTTGTCCCCGGGACAGGCAAAAATCCCATTCTTGGGGATGGCGTTATCAAAACCGACGGCACTACCGTATTGGGCGGCGACGATGCAATTGGATTGGAGTGTATACTTGAAGCTCTAAGAGTGCTGAAAGAGGACAATATCCGGCACGGCGACATTCAGGCAGCATTTACCGTCGGCGAGGAGGCAGGGCTTCTTGGAGCTAAAAATATGGATTACGGCAAAATATACTCAAAATACGGTATAGTACTGGATGCTGGCGGTCCTATAGGAAATGTTGCCGTAAAGGCGCCTTCACAAAACAATGTGAAGGCGGTTATAAAAGGCAGGGCGGCACATGCAGGGATGGAGCCTGAAAAAGGTATAAGCGCCATCCAGATAGCTTCCGAGGCAATTTCACATATGAAACTTGGCAGGATAGATAGTGAAACTACCGCCAATATTGGAGTGATAAAAGGCGGGCTGGCCACCAATATAGTATGCGACAGAGTAGAGATCGCAGCTGAAGCCCGGAGCAGGACTAAAAGCAAGCTTGACGCACAGACCGCGCATATGAAGGAGTGTTTCGAGAAAGCTGCAGCGCTTTTGGGTGGCAGCGTGGAGTTCGCTGCTTCTATGGAATATGAGGCTTTTAATGTTCCCGAGGATTCCGAAATAATGAAGATATTGAAAAAAGCAGCCGCGGACGCGGCAATTGAACTGGTTCCCGCAGCAACGGGCGGAGGAAGCGATACGAATGTAATTAGCGGGAAAGGCATACAGGCTGTTGATATAAGCATAGGAATGGATAAGGTGCACAGCGTGGAGGAACGGGTGCTGGTGGACGATATGGTGAAAGCGGCGGAATTTTTGGTATCGATAATAAGGAATATTGCTTGAGGTAAAAAGGGCTTGAAATAGCCATATTCCTGGAACTATACTATATATAGGTTAAGCAAAAGATATAGGAGGAGCATGATGGTTAAAAGAATCGGAGTTTTAACGGGCGGCGGAGACTGTCCGGGATTAAACGCTGTTTTAAGGGCTGTTGTAAAGACTGCAATGGGTAAATATGGTTATGAAGTTATTGGTTTCAGAGACGGGTATAGAGGACTCGTAATGAATAACTACATACAATTCAAGCCCGGAGATGTTTCGGGAATACTTGACAAGGGCGGAACGATACTGGGAACGTCCAACAGGGATAATCCATTCAAGTTCAGGGTTGAAAGAGGCGGGAAGGTAGATTATGTGGATATGTCGGACAGGGTAATTGACAATCTTTACGCTCTTGGAATAGACTGTATGGTGCTCATCGGCGGAGACGGCACTCTGACAAGCGCCAGAGATTTTGCAAGAATGGGCGTGAATGTTGTCGGAGTGCCGAAAACCATTGATAACGACCTTTCGGCTACCGATACGACTTTTGGATTCATGACGGCGGTAGATACTGCAACAGATGCAATTGACAAGCTTCATTCCACTGCAGAATCCCACCACAGGGTGATGATACTTGAGGTCATGGGAAGGTATGCGGGTTGGATTGCTCTTGCATCAGGTGTAGCAGGCGGCGCTGACGTAATATTGATACCGGAAATACCTTATGATATAAACAAAGTTTGTGACAAGATAAAAGAAAGATCGGCTGCCGGCAAGCATTTCAGCATAGTTGTCGTGGCTGAAGGAGCAAAATCCATAGACGGAGATCTTGTTGTGTGCAAGGTGGTTAAAGACAGTCCTGATCCCATCAGGCTGGGTGGGATAGGAAACAGAATTGCAGAAGACATAGAAAGGATTGCCTGTATCGAAACCAGGGTCACAGTGTTGGGCCATCTGCAAAGAGGCGGCAGGCCGGTGCCTTATGACAGGATACTTTCCACCAGATATGGAGTGCGGGCGGTTGAACTTGTAAATGAGGGTAAATTCGGAATGATGGTAGGTCTGCAGGGAGATAGCATTACCGCCGTTTCACTTGAAGACGCCGTTGGGAAACTGAAATCCGTTCCGCCCGACGGAGAACTGGTACAGATTGCAAAGAGTGTCGGTGTAGGATTTGGAAATTAGGATTCGATCTGATTTGTAAGTATGCTGTTTTATTACTTGACTTAAGTGGTATATAAATACTGCTGAAAACGAAGAATGGCTTTGCAGAAGGCAGTGCTTCCATAATGCTTGTGAAGCAAGGCTTTTAGAAAATTTCATTTGATGGCTATAGCACTTTTTTAACGGGAGTTTACTTAATGGACTTTACAGAAATCACCCTGAAAGACAAGCAGTTGTTTGACCGGTATTTGAGACTTCACAACCCGCAAGTTTCTGAGCTTTCATTTACAAACCTTTTTGCGTGGAGAAATTATTACCGGTTCAAATATGCAGAAATAAACGGACTTTTATGTATTATTGCCAAACCTTACGGAAGCGAACCATATGCTTTGATGCCAATTGGCAGTTTATACATCGATGCATTTGAAAAAACCTTCGGAGAACTGAAGCATCACTTCAGGGAAATGGGCTGGAAGCCTGTATTCAAAAAAATATCCCATGCCGAGCTTGCTTATTTTAAAAACCATGTGAATTCCGATGAAGATATGGTATTTGACAGGAATAACAGCGATTACCTGTACTCAACCCATGATTTGATATTTTTAAAAGGGAAAAAATATGACGGCAAGAGAAATCATATCAATAAACTGAAAAGTAAATATGACTTTGATTATCTGCCGCTTGACGACTCTCTGATTAGCGAGTGCAACAGAATTATGGAAGAATGGTGCAGGGCAAAAAACTGCAGCTGCAAGGAAGGCGATTACTGCGAGCGTCAGGCAAACATGGAGCTTCTGAGTAATTTCAGGACTCTGGGGTGTAAGGGCGCTGTTATTCTTATAAATGGAAAGTGCGAAGCCTTTACAGTCGGAGAAATGCTTAA
>VEPD01000241.1 GCA_012027035.1 Ruminiclostridium sp.
CAGTGTACTAATTCTACAAGGATAAATTGGTAATTGCCGCTGTAGTATTAGCAGCAGTACCAAAAATTTGAAATTTATTATTGTAGATTTTATTTAAATATGTGGTAATATAAAAAAGAGATTCAGAAAAATCATTATGCTGTGGAAATGATTTTTTGAAAACGTTTTAAAGTAATCACCAACGAGCTTAATTGGAGGAAAACGATGGCGAATAATCTGGTAATTGTAGAATCACCTGCCAAAGCAAACACTATTGGCAAATTCCTTGGAAAGGACTACAAGATAATAGCATCTGTAGGACATGTCCGTGATTTGCCTAAAAGCCAGATAGGAGTGAATGTTGATAAGGATTTTGAACCAAAATATATAACAATCCGCGGGAAAGGTGACATAATAAGCAAACTGAAAAAGGAAGCAAAAGGCGCAAAAAGAATATTTCTCGCAACTGACCCTGACCGTGAAGGGGAAGCTATTTCATGGCATCTTGCCAGCTTGTTGAATATTGATGAAAAAGATAAATGCAGGATAACCTTCAATGAGATCACAAAAAACGCTGTAAAAAATGCAATTAAAATGCCAAGACAGATAGATATGAATCTGGTTGATGCACAACAAGCCAGAAGAGTACTGGATAGGATCGTAGGCTATAAGATCAGCCCGCTGCTATGGAGAAAGATCAGGAAGGGACTTAGCGCCGGAAGGGTTCAATCGGTTGCAACGCGTTTGATTTGCGACCGTGAGGAAGAAATAGAGAAGTTTGTACCCGAGGAATACTGGACAATTGCGGCAAAACTTGCTATAGCGAAGCCGCCGCCTTTTGAAGCAAAGTTCTTCGGTACGGGTGAGGAAAAAATCGAGTTAAAGGATGAGAAGCAGGTAAAAGGTATTCTGAAGGAGCTGGCAGGAAAGAAATATATTGTGGGAAAGGTAAAAAAGAGCGAAAAGAAAAAAGCTCCGGCGCCGCCATTCACCACAAGTACGTTGCAACAGGAGGCAGCCAGGAGACTGGGGTATCCGACAAAGAAAACCATGATCATAGCCCAGCAGTTATATGAGGGTATAGAAGTAAAAGGACATGGAGCTGTCGGTCTTGTGTCATATATACGTACCGATTCCATGCGTATTTCCACAGAAGCCCAGCAGGAGGCCAAAACTTTTATCGGCAGTAAGTATGGTGGGAAATATCTGCCTGAGGAAACCAGGATATTCAAAAACAAATCGGCATCCCAGGACGCCCATGAAGCAATAAGGCCGACTTATGTCACAATGGAGCCCGATGAGATAAAGGAATCCCTGAGTAACGACCAGTACAAACTGTATAAGCTGATATGGGGCAGGTTTCTTGCCAGTCAGATGGCTTCTGCTGTCTATGATACGGTTACAGCCGATATTGAAGCTGCTGAATATATATTTAAAGCAAATGGATCGAAAATCAAATTTGCAGGTTTTATGGCTGTATATATTGAAGGGCGGGATGACGAAACAGATGATGGGGAGGAAACCATCCCCGAACTGATTGAAGGCGAAAAGCTTGACTTGAAAAAGCTTGAAGAGAAGCAGCATTTCACCCAGCCCCCGCTGAGATTTACCGAAGCGACTCTTGTCAGGACATTGGAAGAAAAGGGGATAGGAAGGCCCAGTACTTATGCGCCCATTATCACAACAATACTTGCCCGGGGATATGTGGAAAGAGAAAAGAAATTTTTATTTCCTACGGAACTGGGGCGTATAGTAAACGACCTGATGAAGAACCATTTCAAAGACATTGTCGATGTGCAGTTTACCGCTTTAATGGAGAAAAAGCTCGATGATGTGGAAGAAGGCTCAAAGAAGTGGGTGGAAATAATGAAGGAATTCTATATGCAGTTTATAGACTCGCTGAAAAAAGCGGAAGATCTGATAGGCCATATAGAAATTCCTGATGAAGTGACAGATATATTGTGCGAAAAATGCGGCAGGAACATGGTTATAAAAAATGGCCGCTTCGGAAAATTCCTGGCCTGCCCTGGTTTCCCCGAATGCAGGAATGCCAGGCCGATACTTGAAGAAGCCGGTGTGATCTGCCCCAAATGCAGAAGTAAGGTACTCTATAAAAAGACGCGAAAGGGAAAGCGTTATTTGGGCTGTGAAAATAATCCCGGCTGCAGTTTCATGACATGGGATATGCCTGCAAAGGAAAATTGCCCGAAATGCGGTAACTTCCTGGTAAAAAAATATTCAGGTAAAAAAGTCGTTATAAAATGCAGCAGCGAAGCTTGCGATTTCAGCAAGGAAGGTACAAGGTGAGGGGACACACCGAAAGGGCAGAAGTCAGATGTCAGAAATCAGAAGTCAGATTTGAGTAGGACTCCGAAGTATTAAAAAATTCTGTTTTCTGATTTCTGTTCTCTGCAGTTTTGGAATGTCCCCTTTTGAAAGGGAACGACAATCAGTAATGAGCGGAGTAAAGCATACGCATTTAAATATAATAGGCGCCGGGCTGGCGGGTTGTGAAGCCGCCTGGCAGGCTGCAAAAAAAGGAGTGGAAGTAAGGCTTTATGAAATGAAGCCCGAAAAATTTTCTCCCGCGCATCATCTGGAAAGCTTTGCAGAGCTTGTATGCAGTAACTCTCTCAGATCGGACCGGCTTGAAAATGCAGTCGGTCTGTTGAAAGCTGAAATGCGAATAATGGATTCTCTGATAATGAAGTGCGCGGATGCTGTAAAAGTGCCGGCTGGAGGTGCTTTGGCGGTTGACCGTGAAGGATTTTCAGCTATGGTTACGGATTCAATCAGGAATAATCCCTTAATAACTGTAATCACCGGTGAGATAGTCAGCATACCGGATGGCGGCATTACAATTATTGCTACCGGCCCGTTGACATCTGAAGCATTTTCCAGGCATCTTGCCTCCTTTATCGGTGAAGGTTATCTGTATTTTTATGATGCCGCTGCTCCCATAGTGACGTATGCATCCATTGATATGAGTAAAGCTTTCAGAGCTTCCAGGTATGGGAAGGGTGACGATGACTATATAAACTGTCCCATGGATCGCAGGCAATATGAGTTTTTTTACAACGAATTGATAAAGGCTGAAGTTGTGCCCATAAGGCAATTTGAAAAGGAAATACTTTTCAGCGGGTGCATGCCGGTGGAAAGCATGGCCGGTAAAGGTACAGACACTCTGAGATACGGTCCCCTGAAGCCGGTCGGACTGAAAAATCCGCATTCAGGGAAAGAACCTTATGCCGTAGTCCAACTAAGGCAGGACAATTCAGACGGTACATTATATAACCTCGTGGGTTTCCAGACTCATTTGAAGTGGAATGAACAAAAAAGGATATTCGGTATGATACCAGGTCTGGAAAATGCCGAATTTGTCAGATATGGTGTTATGCACAGAAATACCTATTTAAATTCCCCCAAACTTCTGGACAACACTTACTCATTAAAATCGCATTCCGGAATTTACTTTGCCGGGCAGATTACAGGTGTGGAAGGATATATTGAGTCTGCTTCCTCCGGAATGATGGCTGGAATCAATGCAGCCAATCAGATACTTGGAAGCGGGAAAACGGTCTTTTCCTCCAAAACTGCTACCGGTGCGCTTGCCAACTATGTATCAGATCCTGCAATCAGGAATTTTCAGCCCATGAATGTGAATTTCGGTATAATGGATTCACCGTTATTGAGATTTAAGGATAAAAAGCTCAAGTATCTTGAAATTTCACGCATTGCACTTGAGGAAATAAAATTTCACGCAACCGTATCCGGATAATTCCGGACAATAATTCGTTGTTGTAATTATCAGTTCATTATGCTAAAATTTATATATTATTATGGAATATTATGTATACGGGATTTATTGTAATATTTTTAGTTTTAATTAATAATGAAGGATATTACAGAGATTTGTCGAAGTATACCTTTAATTGTTTGTAATATTCTTCAAACATAAGAAAATGGAGGTTTGGCAATATGATAAACAATATTTTCAGTAACCTCAAAGTTCTGGAAAAATCCCTGGATGCTTCATTACTACGCAATGAAGTCATTGCTCAAAACATTGCCAACGTGGATACTCCCGGGTATAAAAAAGGAACCGTCAAATTCGAGGAATATCTTTCCGCTGCATTGAAAGGCAGCAATTTCAAAGGTTTCAAAACTCACAGCAAGCACATATCCATTGGCGGAGACAACATAGATTCCATAGATATCAAGGTCACACAGGATTATAAGGATCTCAGCATGAGGCTGGATGGAAACAATGTAGATATTGAGGCTGAGATGGCCGCTATGGCAAAAAACTCAATTCAATACAATACGTTGGTTCAGAGCCTTAACAGCAAATTTAAAATCCTTAAGTCTGCAATAAACGAAGGGAGGAAATAACAAATGGGTTATTTTACTTCACTTGAAATCGGCGCCTCTGCATTGACGGCGCAAAGACTCAGAATGGATACTATTTCGCAGAACATAGCGAATGCGAATACTACCCGCACCGATAAAGGCACTCCATACAGAAGGAGACTGGTGATTTTTGAAGAAAAATCGCCCGACATACCTTTTTCCGAGTATTTGTCCAAAAGCAGCAGAGACAGGTATATAGGCTCAGGGGTGAGGGTTGCAAAAATTGTTGAGGACAGCGCACCTCTAAAGAGAATATATGATCCGGGAAATCCCGATGCGGATACGGAAGGCTATGTAGAAATGCCAAATGTGGACATTATAACGGAAATGGTAAATATGATATCGGCTACCAGGGCTTATGAGGCAAATGTCACATCGATAAATACAACCAAAAGTATTGCGATGAAGGCTCTGGAAATCGGAAGATAGTAATATGCAGGGGCGGCTGCCTACAGCCGCCTGTGAAAGGAATATGAAGCAATGGCTGTAAGTTTAATTAACGGAATAAATTCACTGGCTCCTTCCCGTTCTTTATTTGAAACTAAGGAGACTGAAAACAACAGTTACAGCAAAATACCTTTTGCCGATTATTTGAATGATGCACTGAATTCCGTCAATGGACTTTTACTTGAATCTGATAAGATTTCCAATGATTTCGCAGCAGGTATTACGGATAATATTCATGCTGTGACTATAGCAGCAGAGAAGGCAGATACTGCATTGCAGTTTACTCTTCAAATCCGGAACAAGATTATGGACGCTTATGCTGAGATTATGAGAATGCAAATATAAAATCGGGATTAAAGGACATATAAAAATAAGTAATATATCTACTGGTACTACAGCTACTACAGCGAAATATTTTAATTATCCTTCCGGAAATAACACGTTGAAGCGTTCGCGATATTTTTGGAAGCGCATGAATGCCGTAAATTAATGTTTGTTTCGCTGTAGTATTGAAGAAAAATTTCCTAAAACAAGGTGGTGAGATTAAAATGCCTGAGTCCCTGGTTAAACTCTGGAGACAGACGGCCGAGTTCTGGCAGAGCCTGGACAAATCCCAGAAAACACGTCTTTACATAACGTCAATTGTAATAGCTGTCGTTTTGGGCGTCGGCATATTCGTGCTGGCCAAACCAAACCTTATTATATTGATAAACAGCGATGATCAAAAACAAATAAGTGAAATGTCCAAAGTGCTTACCGAAAACAAGATATGGAATACACTTGATGACAGCGGGACCGGAATTCTGGTGAATTCAAGGGACAAGAGCAGGGCAAGACTGTCGCTCAACAGCAATGGACTTCCAAAGGAAGGCACCACATTTGCAGACGCCATTTCAATGATAGGTATAAGTACGACTGAAAGTGACAAAAAGCAAATATGGAGAAATCAGCAAATATCTGAAATAGAATCCAATATCAAAATGCTTGATAATGTTGAGGAGGCTACAGTCAATCTGGCTGTACCGGAAAGCTCCATTTTCATCACAGATGGGGAGAAAGCACCCGAACCTCAGGCCATTGTCACAGTTAAATCAAGAAAAAAGCTTACCCCTGCTCAAGTCCAGGGCATTGTGCTTATCGTATCCAGAAGCGTAGAGAAGCTGGATCAGAAGAATGTCTCGGTGGTCGATGGCAATACCGGTATAGCGCTTAACGACAATATCAGCGACGACATGTTGAATGCGGTAAATACACAGGAAGAAATGCGTGTATCCAGGGAAAATGAAATAAAGCATAAAGTTCTTGAACAACTGGGATATGATTCCTCAGACAGCTTTGACTCCTTGACGGTAACCGCCAATGTAGTACTGGATTTTGATAAGGAAAAGACTCAGAGCAAGATATTGTCAAACCCCGATGGAATGGATGGGGGAGCGCTTATTAGCAGCGAAACCCAGGATGAAAAAGTAAAAAACGGTACAGCAGGCGGGGAGCCGGGATTGCAAACAAATCCGGGAACTACATCGTATCCCGTCGGTTCAGGTGAAAACTCTGATTACGCCAATAAAACCTCCAAAACCAATTATGCTTATGACGAGATAGTCAAAGACCAGGAAAAGGCTACAGGTAAGATGGTTCCAAAGGAATCCAGCCTTGCTATTTCCCTTTGGTATGGTAAAAAGGTAGCAGATGATACAAAGCTGGACGAAGCGTTTATAAATGGGATTATACAGACTGCCAGTACAGCTACGGGCATACCTTCATCAAATATTGCGGTGAACAAATTAAAAATGGCCCCTGATGAAATCGTAGTGAAAACATTAAATGATAGCATCAGACAGTTGGTTTCGGATTATGGCTTCTTTGCACTTATGCTGCTGCTTATTGTCGGCATGCTTATAATGGCCATACCAAGAAGGAAAAAGGAAATACAAACTGATATGGGACAGGCAATAGCTGCCGCCGCAGGTCCCGGAGGGCCGAAGTTTGTTATTCCGGAGTCTATTGAACCCATACCTGAAATTGAACTTGAAGAGAGATCAGAAATCAAGAAACAGATTGATAAATTTGTCAAGCAAAAACCTGACTCTGTTGCTCAGCTTTTAAGGAACTGGCTTTCAGATGAATGGGACGGCTAAGAAAAACGCAAAAAATAAATGCATATGTAGAATTAATTTTTTTGCGTTATTAACGGATGTAATCAATACTACAGCGAAAACTTCATTTAAAATCAGCTGTGGTTTTCGATGTAGTACAGGAAGCGCATATGCCGGAGACATTATGCGTTCGATGTAGAAAGGTAGAATTATAAATGGCCAGATCCGCATCTGCAAAAACTGATCGCACGGGACGTGAGAAAGCAGCCATGCTTCTTATATCCATCGGCCCCGAGAGGTCTGCGGAAATATTCAAACATCTTAAAGATGAAGAGATTGAACAGCTAACCCTTGAAATTGCTAATATAAGGACAGTCACACCCGAAGAAAAAGAAAAGGTGATGGAGGAGTTCTACCAGATATGCCTTGCGCAGGAATATATCGCCGAGGGAGGAATCGGCTATGCAAAGGAAATATTGGAGAAAGCCCTTGGTTCTCAGAAGGC
>VEPD01000303.1 GCA_012027035.1 Ruminiclostridium sp.
ATGCAGCCGAGCAGGAATTCGCTGAAAAAGGGATTTACGGTTCCAGAATAGATGAGATAGCCCGGCAGGCCGGGATAAACAAGAGAATGATTTATGAGTATTTCGGCAGTAAGGAAGAGCTTTACAAAACCGTCCTTAAAACTGTTTACGGCAGACTGAGCAGTAAGGAGACAGTTCTTCTGTCCGAGGATATTTCATGCACCGATGCAATAAAAAACATAATCGGCCTGTATTTTGATTTTTTAAGGGCGAATCCTACATATGTCAACATGATCTTATGGGAGAACCTTAACAGGGGAAGATATATCCAGGATATTGATTTCAAATTCATCAAGGATCCGACACTTGATCTACTGAGGAAAATAATAGGCAAGGGAAAACAGCAAGGAATTTTTAAAGCTGAACTGGATGTCGAGCAGATTATTATATCACTTCTGACTTATACCTTTTCATATTTTTCAAACAGATATACTCTGTCCAAGCTGCTGGGAAGGAAGCTGGATGATGAAGAGAATATAAAAAACCGCATAGCGAATGTTACGGAGATGTTTCTCAGCTATATGTGTCAGAAAGGCAGAGACGAAAGAGCAGAAATCAGAGATCAGAAATCAGAGAGCAGAGGCCGGAGAGTAAAGAACGGAGGCCAGTGCCCTGATAGGGGCTTGATAACATAAAAATTGCTTATTTGCTAATATATAAGTTGAACTAAATAATTTACCCTGTCATCCTGAGCGGAGTGAAGGATTTAATAGGCGCATTGAGATTCTTCGCTTCGCTCAGAATGACATAAAAACTTAGTTCAACTTATATAGTATAAGAATGCATAGCAGAGGGGATTTAGCAAACTCAAGTAAC
Source organism: Ruminiclostridium sp. (assembly GCA_012027035.1). GTDB lineage: Bacteria > Bacillota > Clostridia > Acetivibrionales > DTU013 > MnB-11. The sequence continues at coordinate 856 of VEPD01000303.1, forward strand.
CAACCGGTTATTTAGCTGCTTATTTAAAGGGGGAAGTTTATGAATAAAAAAGTCAGAGTCCTGTTAATAGGAGCTGCGTTCAGCGCGGATCTCCATATGGACGGTTATTCAAGATGTACTGATATTGCAGAGATTGTTGCCATATGCGACAAGGATATCTCCAGGGTCGAAGCTTTGGGAAGCAGGTATGGCATTAGCGGTTATGAGGTATACGACAATTATGAAAAAGCAATAGAAGAGGTTGATTGCGACCTGGTAGATATCTGCATGCCCAATTTCCTTCATCATGATGTAGCAATGGCTGCATTCAAAAAAGGTAGGGATGTAATTTCCGAAAAGCCGCTGGCAACCACTGTGGAAGATGCCGTGGAAATGGTCGAAGCGGCGGCAAAATCGGGCGGAAAGCTGTATTATGCGGAAGACTGGCTTTTCGCTCCGGCGCTTAACAAAGCCTTAAGCATAGTTGAAGAGGGCGCTATCGGGAAGCCATTATACATCAGAGCCCGTGAAAGCCACTGCGGCTCCCATTCACCCTTTGCGCAAACAATAAAATACTGCGGCGGTGGCAGTATGGTTCATCTGGGTATTCATCCCATAGGCTTCATGCTTGCATTGAAAAACGGAAGGTGGACTGAACTGACTGCCATGACCTCCGGCGGGCTTCAGAACAATTTCATTCACAAGGGAATGGAAGGCGAGGATTGGGCTGCATGTATGATAAAATTCGACGACGGCACCTCTGCGCTTCTGGAAGCCAATTACCTCACAATGGGAGGTATGGAGGATATAATAGATATTTATGGTGAAAAAGGGTGTATGCATCTGGATCTTACTTTTTCGTCGGCAATTAGCTGCTATTCAATACCAGGTCTCAGCTATACGGTTGAAAAGGCTGAAATAACCACGGGATGGTCAAAGCCTGCGGTTGACGAGAAATTTAACCTGGGATATGTGAATGAGATAAGGCACTTCATGGAATGCTGTCTGAAAGGCGGGGACGCCAGGGTCGGACTTCGAGGAATTGACGGTCTTGAAGCTTTGAAGGTGATAAATCTTATATACAGGTCCGCAAAAGAAGGCGTGAAAATAATAAATACCGGTTTGGACCGGTGAAGGGCAATATGATTTTCTTCCAGGTTAAGTCATGAGTCAAGAGAATTTTCCTGGTAATTGATCCGGTAGCGATGGAAATAACTCGAAAGGGATGTATGATTATATGAGAAAAGATTTGTATTTACCTGTAGAAATTGCCGGCCTTACTTTTAAGAATCCTTTTTATGTTGCCTCGGGGCCGACGACAAAATCCGTTAAACAATTGAAACGAATAGAAGAAACAGGCTGGGCGGCGGCCAGCATCAAGCTTACTATCGACCCAGCTCCATACATTAACAGGGTGCCGAGGTATGCTATTTTTAATGACCGTAATGCATTGTGCTTCACAGCCGAAAAGAGGCTTAAGTTTTCTGAAGGCTTGAAGCTGATGGAGGATGCAAAAAAGGAACTGAAGGAACTGATTTTGATGGCTAATATTACATATGCCGGCGACAAAGGAACTGAGGGCTGGGTAAATATGGCCAAAAAGTTTGAGGAAGTGGGAGCGGATATAATCGAGCTCAATATGTGCTGTCCCAACATGTCCTACAATGTCGAGCTGTCCTCGGGAGACGACAAGTGCTGCAAGGTGAGGACAGGCGCCAGCCTCGGGCAGCAGGGGGACGCAGTTGCCGAGATTGTGAGGGAAATTAAAAAGGTAATTAAGATACCGCTGTTTGTCAAGCTCACGCCTGAAGGCGGGAAAATAGCACAGGTTGCAAAATCACTATACGCTGCCGGAGCCGATGCTGTGGGCGGTACGGCAAACCGTCTCGGTATACCTCCCATCAACCTTGATGATCCGGGAAAGTCAGCTTATCATCTGCAGGATGAAATAAGCATGTCCTGCCATTCAGGGGCGTGGCTGAAGCCTCTGGCTCTGAGGGATACATATGAAATCAGGAAGGTGAACGGTCCGGAGCCGAAGATAATGGCGGCGGGAGGAATGAGAAATTACAGGGATGCAGCCGAAATGTTCATGTGCGGCGCAGATCTTATCGGAATCTCTTCAGAAACACTTATAAGCGGTTACGGATTTATTGAAGGGCTGATTTCCGACTTGAAGGATTATATGGAAGAGCATGGTTACGCCACAACCAGGGATATGAGAGACATCGTCGTACCTCAGGTGAAAAGCGCTCCCGAGCTTACTCTTTATGAAGGCTATGCAAAGATAGGCAAGCCAAACCTGGCAGCTCCCTGCAAAGCCGCATGTCCGCATCATGTACCTGCCCAGGCTTATGTCCGGAAGGTTGCCAAAGGTGATATCAGGGGCGCCTATGACCTGATAATGGGTAAAAATCCGTTGCAATCGGTTTGCGGATGGGTATGCAGCCATCCCTGCGAAACCGAATGTACCCGTGGAGTAATCGGCACACCGATACCCATAAGGGCAATAAAAAGATATGTTATCGAATACGGTAAAAAATCAGGCTGGAAGCCCCGGCAGGTCAGGGCTGATTCCCGGATTGAAAGAATAGCCGTTATAGGTTCCGGGCCGGCAGGCCTGTCATGTGCATATAATCTGGCTCTCGCCGGTTACAATGTAACTGTCTTCGAAAAGGAGAATTATCTGGGAGGCACGTTGCGGTACGGTTTGCCCCGATTCAGGATGGACTATGCCGTATTGGAAGAAGAAATAGAAATGCTGCGTGAAATGGGCATAAGGTTTGTGACGAGAATAGCCCTTGGAGAGAATGTGACCCTTGAATTGTTGAAAAAACAAGGCTTTGCAGCGGTATTCCTTGGAATCGGAGCACAGAAAGGGCTGAAACTGGGCGTCCAGGGTGAAGACTGCAAGGGTGTGATTACTGCACTTGATTTGCTTAAAAAAGTGTATGACGGTGAAAAGCCCGAAATCGGGAAACGTGTGGTAGTGATAGGAGGCGGTTTTACTGCCGTGGATGCTGCACGTACTGCCCGCAGACTTGGGGCGCCTGAGGTATATATTGCTTACCGCAGGACCAGGGACGAGATGCCTGCAACAGCTGAAGAAATTGCAGAGGCGGAAGCCGAGGGCATCAGGGTGATGTATCTCGTTTCGCCTACAGGCATCGAATCGGTTGGCGGTCATATAACCGGAATAAAAATGGTGAATCAGGTACTCGGTGAAACGGATGCTTCCGGCAGAAGAAAACCGGAAGTGGTATCGGGAGCGGAATTCATAATGCCTTGTGATACTGTTGTAGCCGCTACCGGACAGAAGCCCGACTTGTCGGCATTGAATGGATTGGCTACAGATAAAAGGGGAATGCCCGTTATCGATCCGACGACGGTCGCCACCAGCATGGAAGCGGTGTTTGCCGGCGGAGATGTAACAAGGGTAGCTACTGTTATTGAGGCAATTGCAGATGGAAAAAGAGCGGCTTGCTCCATTGACAGGTTTATTGCAGGTAATGACGCAGCACTTGAATATGAGCAGGAATATCCTGTTGTTTCAAAGGAAGCAGTCTTGAAAAGAAGCGGCTATTTCAAGGATGAAGAAGGTATTGATCTCTACACAATGGACGGCAGCCGGAGAGTTGAAAACTATAATACGTATCTTCGTAACCTTACTGATGAGGAAGCGGCCAGAGAAGCGGCTCGATGCCTGAATTGCGGCTGTGGCGAAGGCTGCGGACTTTGTGCCTCCATTTGCAGTGAATTCGCCATTCATCTCAGGGACGCCGACGAATGGGAAATAGACCCGGAGGAGTGCGTAGCATGCGGTATGTGCTATAACAGGTGTCCCAATAAGAATATTGAAATGATAAACAAAAATGTACTTGTCAAATAGATTTTATAAGGAGGTAAACGAATGGACTTATTTGATTTAAAGGGTAAAAACGCGGTAATACTGGGCGGGGGCGGAATACTTGGGGCAGATATGGCAAAAGGGCTGGCGTCTGCCGGCGCAAACATTGCAATATGTGATCTGAGGGAGGAAAATGCGATTCAGCTGGCAAAGGAGCTTGTTTCCTATAGCGTAAAAGCTAAAGGTTATCAACTGAATGCAATGGAGATGGAATC
>VEPD01000513.1 GCA_012027035.1 Ruminiclostridium sp.
CAATGAATCCCCTTATTGATACTCATGTAATCAGACTGGGCTTTGAATTTGCTTTAAGGGTAAATGTAGGCAGTCTGCTTGGCGTCATCCTGGGAATAATATTATATGCAAGGATGTGAGCAAAAAAAAGAATGACCGTAAGTATAGAAAAAATGGAGCCCATAATCCTGGCTTCAGCTTCACCGAGACGAAAGGAACTGTTAAGCCAGGCGCGTATTCCATTCATAATACGGCCAAGTGATTTTAATGAAACTTTGGAAATGACGGGAAGTCCGGCAGAAATCGCAGAAGCGCTGGCATATTTCAAGGCATTGGACGTAGCAAAAAAAACTGACCGTGGCATGGTACTTGGTGCGGATACAATAGTAGTGCTGGATGATATGATTTTTGGCAAGCCTGCAGATGACGATGAGGCATATTTTATGCTTTCAAGGCTTAACGGACATGAACATTCGGTTATTACCGGCGTTGCTCTGATCGATTCGGAAAAGGGGACTGTAAAAAAAAGTCATGAACTTACAAAAGTAAGGTTTGCAGAACTATCGCAAGAAGAAATAAGATACTATATCTCAACAGGCGAGCCTGAAGGAAAAGCGGGAGCGTATGCTGTACAGGGAATAGGGGCAATGCTGGTTGAGAGTATTGACGGTTGTTATTCAAATGTTGTCGGACTGCCTCTTTTAAAATTGAGAAGAATGCTGGAGGATTTTAATATCCATGTCATGAGTAATAGGAAATAAAAATATATTTTGTTGTATTTTCCCAATTGTTTGTTTTGCATCTTGGTGATAAAATTAAGGTACATTGAAAAAAGATGTAAAAATATAACAGTGGGGTTCTTGCAGGAATTGTATTATAATCTTAAAATGAAGGATATGCCTTTATGTGAAAGACCATATGAAAAGCTTGAGAAATACGGCCCTGAAATGCTTTCAAATGCAGAGCTGCTGGCAGTGGTCATCAGGACCGGAAACCGAAACGAAACATCGGTAGCTATTACTCAAAGAATACTGGCTATGAACCGGGCCGATGGAGGAATGGCGTTTTTACATGACCTTTCCCTGGAAGAACTCAGGACAACCAAAGGTATCGGAAGAGTCAAGGCAATACAGATAAAAGCTGTCATGGAAATATCCAAAAGAGTTTCATCGGCTTTTATAATGAACAATAAGGTAGCCGTTAAATCACCTGAAGAAGTAAGCAAGCTTTTGATGGAAGAATTGAGGTATATGAAAAAGGAGGTTTTCAAAATCATACTCCTCAATACTAAAAATTATATAATCTAAAGTGTGAATGTTTCAGTCGGAAGCTTGAATTCCTCTATCGTGCATCCGAGAGAAGTCTTCAGTGAGGCAGTAAAGTCAGGGTGTTCAGGGTTATTGCTTGCGCACAACCATCCCAGCGGGGATCCTGAGCCCAGCCGCGAGGATGTGGAAACAACCCAGAGACTTGTAAATGCCGGAGATATACTTGGAATCAAGGTTTTAGACCATATAATCATAGGTGACGGCAGATACATAAGCTTTAAGGAGAAGGGCTTGATTTAAATAACATAAATTCAAATGAGAAAATATTCAGGAGGACTAATTAATGGGATTTTTTGCGAAGGATATAGGAATAGATCTGGGGACCGCCAATACTCTGGTGCATGTAAAAGGTAGGGGAATAGTCGTACGGGAGCCTTCGGTCGTTGCAATAAACAAG
>VEPD01000515.1 GCA_012027035.1 Ruminiclostridium sp.
CCCGCTATTATCTTCAATTTTGATTTCGGTCAAATGCCTATATCAATTTAGTAATCCTATCTATACCAGAACCGCAATTGTCGCCTGCTCCGGAGAAGAGACAAGCAGTCTTCCGTCAAACTTCATGTAGGTGCCGGATTGCATAAGGGCACGTACAGGTGTGCCGCATTTGTTCAGCGTAATGCAAAAGAGTTTTGCATCCGTCTCCACACCATTAAGTCCTGTACCATCCTTTATCCCATCCTGGCTGAGACCTATCAAATCCACTTCATGGTTCCGGTCCACCCGGACCCCTGTCCAGTTTTCCGTTGCTATTTTCTCAATCTTCGGAACATTTCCATTCTCGCCAAAAGGATAGAGTATGGTAAGAAAATTCTGCCCGCTTGTATTACATGCAGGTATAATCTCCAAATATTCGCCTTTTTCCAACTCCTTTTGCTTATCTTCCGTGCTTTTTATTATTGCCAGATCCTCATGATAAGTTTTATATCCCTGTCGTACTGTAATTTGATATTCTGACGGTTCTATCACCTTTACCAGCAGGTTGGCTTTCGTCTTCTTAATAAAACATCCTTCAGAACTCTGCGTCATTTCCCCATCATAATGGAGCAGCCATTTAAAGGGCTTGTCATTTTGCTTTTCCAGCCAATCGGCCACAACATAATATTCTCCCCCGACAAACAACACACCCCGCAAGAACTTGCTCAACCGCCCCTCGTATGGAGGCGCGGCGTCACCCAGCACAAAACTCAGGCCGGGCACACCGGCTTCCTCCACCAGTTTTCCCTCCAGCCGTTTTATCTGACCCTCATCGCCAACCAGTACTGTATTGTGAGCCCGCGTTGTATGATAATACTCATTTTGTTCGGGCATTTCATATCCGCAGCAGCCTGAATCAATAAGCAGCAGCTCATCCCTGGTATAGAGCACAAAGGACCCGGCATCAGCATGTGAATGGCCCGCTGTGGCGCCACACTTTAAAACCATCATGCTGTTTTCATGACCCCAGCCGTTTCGCATCACCGCCCACCCCATATCCGGATAGACTTTCATCAGTGGTCCTCCCTCCGGCTCCCGGGAACTGAGGCCCGGATCATACCACATAAAAACATAAACCGGATTTTCATAATAACTGAAAAGCGAGGCTTCATTGAAGTTGTTCCGGCAGTTTTGCAGAAACCATTGCATTCCCGGGTGTTGAAGTCTTCGCGCAAGATATGCCGTAACAACCGGACTGGTGGCAAAACCCGCGCGGCAATCTGAAAAGTTGGCAGCGCGCATCCGGTCTCCCATCCGGAAACTCCCGTTAAGTATTAAATCAGCTACCTTGCCCATCAACTCCATGGGCAGGATTTCCTCCCCTGTCTGTCTGCGGTGCGCTTCTGAGAAGAAGAAGGAGTTGATTAATACTGAATCCATATAATTCAGCCCTTCCCAATAACCTCCCCTGGAATCGAAGTTCGGCGGGTAATACACACCGGGAACATCACCGGCAGTCAGCAATTCCAAAGGCATGTCCGGAACCGAAGCTCCTTCGAAGCGGAAGAACCAATCCGAAGCCTCTCTGCAAAGACGGGCGAAACGTTCGGTAAGCGGGTGTTCACCATAAATAGCCATTGCAGCCTCACCTGCGGGAGCTATACAGTTCTGCCACCAGTTGCCCCATGGCAGCATATGTGTCGAAAGCGGCAATCGGGTGAGAGGATCCGCCCAATCCTGAACAAGCGGCAGAATACCCTTGTAAAGCAAGCATGTGCGCGCCCTGTGCCGCTCCTTTTCACTCATAAAGTTATACAACCAGTCATAACCCCAGCCTACACAACGGCAAAGCGCCGCAGTTTCAAGCGTTCCCCTCCATGGTAACCGGTAATCGGTCCCGAAGAACCTGGAACTGGTCCAGTAATCAAAGTCACATAAAGCCATTAAAATATCCACAGCTTTTCGCGCATGAATTTCATTTCCATCCAGCAGCCAGGAAAAAGCCAGATTTGACACTGCTTTACCGTATTCTTCCGCCAAACCTTTCAGATTCTTCTGATTGTCACCGCCGGTATCCCATTCCCACCGGTCAGACTCCCGAGGCAGCTCCAGATTCATACCTTCCTTGATATTCTCCTGGATACGCGACCAGGCATCCCAGGTTATATCGTCTGCATTTCTTTTTTCCCTCAGGCTTTCCAAATCCTTCTTATCGAAAAACAACCTGGGATGTTCCTGCGGTGTCCATGCACTTGTATCCATAAATAAACCTCCTTATTCCTTTTTCTTCCCATGCTCAGGAAATCTCTTTCGACTATCCGCCCGGTGTATTGACAAATTTTGTAAAAGCCACCCCTGCCACCGACTTTGGTTTGGGATTTGCCAATCAACTATAATTAATGCTTGCAATCAGGCTGATATGGGGATAGCCAATATTGCCGTTTAAAAGTTTTTAATACTTTTTACTATACTTGAACAGGCTTCATAGAATATACCGACGTCAACATTATAGGATAAATATTTTACGCCGGCATTTTTCCATTTTTTTGCATTTTCAAGCGTATCTACAAATGTTCCGACGCATATTCCGTTTTTTGAACAAACATCCACTATCTCTGCCATTTTCTCTTCTACCAGAGGATTGTCTATCTGTCCCGGCACACCCATAGATTGAGACAGATCGTAAGGGCCGACGAATATTACATCAATACCATCTATCTTAAGAATATCTTCAATATTTGTTATTGATTCTGAACTCTCAAGCTGCAATATTACTATGGCTTCATTTGCTTTTTGAATATAATCGAATCTATCCATGGCTGAATAACCTGCTGCCCTGACAAATCTGCACAATCCTCTCATACCTGATGGCGCAAACTTCGCAAATTTAATGACCTCTTCCGCATTTTCGGGACAGGTTATCTGTGGGACCTGTATCCCGCCGGCTCCAATATCCAATACCTCGCCAATGATTGAAAAATTATTCTCTTTTACTCTTACAATAGGCAAAGTATTGCTGATACATGCAGCTCTGATCAAATTCTGTGCGCTTTCAACACTGTTTGGACCGTGCTCAAGGTCGATTATAACAAAATCAAATCCTGCCAG
>VEPD01000376.1 GCA_012027035.1 Ruminiclostridium sp.
ATCCCTGCTCACATCCAGCCTGTTGGCAATCCTGGAAGCCTCCGAAGCCGCCGCGCTTGCTTCCACAACAGTTTCGGGAATATCCTTCGGGCCTGAAGCGGCGCCGCAGACAACCAGTCCGGTCTTCGAAGTCAAGGGGGGAGCCATTTCATTCACCCAGCAGAAACCATACTTATCGGTCTTTACACCTGTTTCGCCAAAAAACGCCTGTATTTCCTTTTTAGGACTTAATCCAACGGAGAGTACAACCATGTCATACTCATCAGCAGTCATTCCGCCCTTATCATTGCAGAACTTTACATTCAGTTTTCCGTTTTCTTTGTTTTCAGAGACGTCGGCCACCCTGCTTCTGATGAATCCGATACCGTATTTGTTTTTGGCTGAATCCACATATTTGTCGATATCCTTACCATAAGCCCTCATATCCATATAGAATATGTTAATATCTTTAACAGTCGGCAAATGCTCCCTGGTAATGATAGCTTCCTTGACAGCATACATACAGCATACGGCTGAACAATATTCACTGTCGCACTTGGTATCCCTGGAGCCGACGCATTGTATGAAAGCTATCCTCGAAGGCGCTCTTCCGTCTGAGGGTCTTTGCACGTGACCATGGTAAGGTCCCGACGCAGAGAGGATCCTTTCATATTCCATACTGGTAACTACATTTTTAGACCTTCCATAGCCCAGATCCTCCGGTATATCCCTCGATGTGTCATATCCGCTGGCTATTATCACCGAACTTACAGGAATTTCAACAACTTCATCCAACTGCTCATGTCTTATGGCGCCCGACCTGCATGTATGTTCACAGGCCTTACATTCGGAACAGATAGAGCAATCCACGCATCTTAGCGCTTCTTTTACCGACTGATACTCATCAAATCCAAGCTCCACTTCGGCAAAGCTTCGTATCCTTGCCACCTTTTCCAGAACAGGCATTCCGGCCCGGTTGGAATGCACAAGCCCTTCAAATCTGATTTCTTCTATTGGAGTCTCATTTAATAGGAAAGGCTCCACCGGGAGGTCTGTACCTTCCAGATAGTTGCGGATGCTTTTTGCGGCTTTGTTTCCTGCCGCTATGGCTTCTATTACAGTTGCCGGTCCGGAAACGGCGTCGCCGCCGGCAAAAACATCCGGGCAGCCTGTCAGCATTTTACCCATATCGCATATGATGGCGCCGTTTTTTTCAAAACAAATACCGCTTGCAGCACTAAACATGCCCGTGTCAACCGCCTGACCGATTGCAGGTATTATACAATCGGCGTCCATTACAAACTCGGAGCCGGGTATTGCCACAGGACGCCTGCGTCCGCTGCTGTCCGCCTGTCCCAGGGCATTTTTCTGACACTTCAGGCCAATTATGCCTGAACCCTCGGCTATAACTTCAAGAGGTGCGGTCAAATACTCGAATTTTACTCCTTCTTCTTTTGCATGCTCAATTTCCCACGCACTTGCAGGCATTTCCTGCTCAGTCCTCCTGTATACTACAGTTACGTCGCAGCCAAGACGAACAGCAGAGCGCGCCGCGTCCATAGCCACATTTCCGCCGCCTATGACCAGCGCCTTCCTGCCGATCTTTGGAACCTCGCCAAGGTTCAGCCCCCTAAGGAACCTTACGCCGGGTATGACTCCATCCGCATCTTCTCCGGGTATGCCCAGTTTCATATCCTTATGGGCGCCAATTCCGAGGAAAAATGCACTATAGCCGTCCCTGCGGAGGTCATCAAGCGTAATTTCCGTACCGATAGGTGCGTTGCAGCGTATTTCCACGCCTAAACCGGTGAGAATCCCAATCTCCCGTTCCAGTATTTTTTTATCAAGCCGGTAATCCGGAATTCCTACTTTAAGCATTCCGCCCGGAACCGGCAAAGCTTCAAATACCGTGACGGGATAACCTTCCAGAGCCAATTGGTAGGCACAGTTGATACCCGCAGGCCCGGAGCCTATGACTGCCACCTTATGGCTCTTAGGTTCTCCGATGGGTTTGATATCATGAGCTTTCCCCTGCTTGATTTCATAATCTGCAATGAACCGTTTGAGCGAAGCTATGGCTAAAGGTGAATCCACATACTGTCTGCTGCATTTAGATTCACAGGGGTGGAAGCATACCCTGCCCAGAACACCGGCAAGAGGCGTAACCTCCCTTACCAGGGAGAGGGCTTCCCCAAACCTCTTCCGGCCGGTTAAGGCCACATAACCGTGGGCGTTTATATGTGCGGGGCATCTGTATTTGCAAGGAGACGTGCCCTTTTTATCTATTGTTACCTTATTGGGAACTGCCTGGGCAAATGGTTTATAAACAGCACGGCGTATACCCATCCCCATGTCAAATTCGCTTTTAACTTCTATAGGGCACTCCAGAGTGCAGTCGTTACAGCCTTTACAAAGCTCTTCATCAACAAAGCGCGGCTTTTGTCTTATGACCGCAGTAAATTCCGGGGCTTCGCCTTTAAGCTCAATCAATTCACTCCATGTCAGGGTCTTTATAAGCGGGTGGTTATAGCATGCCGTAATTTTGGGAGCCAATATGCATGCCGAGCAATCATTGGTAGGGAACGTCTTGTCAAGCTGCGCCATTCTTCCGCCAATGCTTGGGCTGCTCTCCACAAGAAACACCGGAATCCCCATTTCCGCCAGATCTAATGACGACTGTATACCGGCTATGCCTCCGCCTAAAACAAGTACTGGTTTCTTCATACATTTCCTCCGAAATCGAAAGTACGGGTGCAGGTATAAATATATTACACAACTTTCCCAGCCTGGTAATTGAGGCAAAAGCGAGATTGCCACGCTCCGCTCGCAATGACATAAATATTACTTTGTCATTCCGAGGAGCGGTAGCGACGTGGGAATCTCACGGGGTGGGAAAGTTGAGTATATTAATTGAATGAAATTTTCTAAACGCCCGGCTTCGCAAACATCATAGAAACACTGCTGTTTACGAAGCAATTCGTTAAGAAAATAAGTTCATTCAATATAGAAGGAAATCCCACTTTACAAAAACCTTATGACCTCAAATTTTCTTCCAGCTTACTGCTTTTTAAGAACACCTGAAAATATAACATCCGATTTTTCTGCAAATGCTGGCCGGAAGGACTGCGTTTGCAGAAATTTATAGCAGAAGTTAATTTTCAATAGTGCTTAGCTTATTTATCCTGTAAATTCTTTCCTGCCTTACTTCCCTGTCAACCTTATCGACGTCCTCCACAAATTCTCTGGATACAATACCGTCTTCCAGGGCTAATTCCCGTAGAACCCTCATAACGTCTGCAAACCGCACATCCTGCGGACAATGGGCTACACAGGTATGGCACTGGCTGCACTGCCAAAGCTGCGGTGATGAGAGGACGCTTTGCTCCATACCCAAAAGTACGATTCTCATAATACGCCTGGGATTATATTCTCCGTTCAAAGCACTGACAGGGCACCCCGCAGTGCAGGTACCGCACAGAAAGCAATTCATTACTTTCTCTCCGCCGGGCTTTGCTGCAACCCGGTTTTTAAACTCCATGTTCGTGGAACTCAAATTCATCATGGAATCACTCCGTTCTATAATCTAGTCTCAGTCTTTGTCCAGTCTCAGTTTTTCTCTGGTCTCCAGTCTCTGCCATTCTATAGACTCAGTCTTTCTCCGTTCTCCGGTCTCCGATTTCTGATTTCTGATTTCTGACTTCTGATTTCCTGTTTCCGGTTTCCGGCCTCCCGGAAGAAGTCCGGCCCTTTCTACAATAGAAGGCACTATGCTCTCCCATCCTACAGCCATTATATGTATTCCGCTTACTCCTTCAATCTTTCTTATATCCTTTATCAGGTCAAGTGCGATTGCGACGCCTTCCTCTTCCTGATTGGCAGCTTTTTTCATCCTGTCCGTGAAAGATTCCGGAACTGCCATCCCTGCTACTTTCTTTGTCATTTCAAGAGATTTGAGAGATTTGTTGACAAGTATACCGGCAAGGATATAAGTCTTTTCGTGAAGTCCTGCAGCCCTCACCTTCTCCATCCATGCAGCAAATCTTTCCACATCGTATATAGCCTGGGTTTGTATAAACTGAGCTCCTGCTGCTATCTTCTTCCTGAATCTTATGAATTGCATTTCCTCCGGATCGGCAAAAGGATTGGCGGTAGCTCCAAGGAAGAAAACCGCAGGCACCTTTACAGGCTTGCCGCTTATAAAAACCTTTTCATTCTTCATGCGGGTCAGAGCCTGCAAAAGCTGTATCGAATCAATATCATAAACGTTCTTTGACTGGGGATGATTTCCGAAAGACTGGTGATCCCCCGAGAGACAAAGCAGATTCTTCAGACCAAGGGCATATGCTCCAAGGAGGTCGCTCTGGATTGCAATCCTGTTTCTGTCCCTGCAAGTCATCTGTACAATGGGCTCAATGTTTTCCCCCCGGATCAGACAGGAGGCTGCAATGCTTGACATTCTCACAATAGCGGTCTGATTATCGGTAACATTGGCTGCATCAATAATTCCTACCATTTCCTTTGCTCTTTTTCTTACAAAGTCGGCGTCCGCGCTCATTGGCGGTCCGATTTCGGCTGTCACTGAAAAATGACCCGCCTCCAACACTCTTTGCAAGTTGCTTTTGACATCAGTCATAGCCTTACCTCTTTCTTTACAACCTTCCTGGGTCCTCCGTCCCGGCTGCTTCTCCAGTCTTTGGGCTCTATTATATTGTATATTCTGTCAAGCCTGCCCAGTTCCTTAAGTCTGTCATATATCAGCTGCCAGCCGCAGTCTGTTTCGGGGCTCACTTCACATTTGCCGTTTGCAGACCCGCCGCAGGGTCCGTTGAAATTACTTTTCGAGCACCTAGTAACAGGACACACTCCGCCGGTTCTCTCAAGTATGCAGTCTCCGCAGCCCTGGCACATTTCTGTCCAGACCCCGATTTCCCTTGCCACGCCGATAAACTTCGTATTGACTCCGGGAAGCACCGGTGTGCCGCGGAACCTTTCAGCCATAAACTGTACGCCTGCTCCGCAGCCCATGGATATGACAGCATCGACGCCTTCAAATCCTTCGGCTGCGTCATCAAGAAATTCTACATCACATTGCCTCTGAGCTGTGATGACCTTGCAGGTTATTCCATTTCCACTTTCGCTGCTTTTCAATTCCAGCACCGAAGCAAGCTTAAGCGCTTCTTTCTCACCGCCTGCCATACAAACGGTGACACATGTCCCGCAGGCTGCTATCGCGATATTTCTGAAGCCTTCCAATGACTTGATTATTTCCTCTATGGGCTTTTGTTCGGCAACTATCAAAACAATTCCCCCGATCCCTTGAATTGCCTTTATCTGTTTTGAATGAACTCCTGTTATATAATTCCGCCAACTAATACTACGGCGGCAATTTCATTATTATATCGGCATATATGCGCCTTGCAGGATTAGTACGAACGCTTCAATGCACTAATCCTGCAAGGTTAAATTGGTAATTGCCGCTGCAGTACTAAATCTCTGATATTATCCCTTAAAACATTGGGCATGGCATGGGATACCTGCATGTATACAATCCTGCTATCGTCCAGCCCTGCTGATCTTAGCATCTCCTTAGCCCGATCGGTCTGCAGCCGGGCTCTTTTATTTCCGTCAAAATGCCTGCATGCGTCATCCTTACAGGTCACATAGAGGACCTTTTCATACGATTTCAAAGCATCTACGATTTTTTCAGCTGAGATTTCTCCTCCGCAGGAAACACTGGCGATGCTTATTTTCTCAAATATCCCCGCGATCTCGTCAGCAATCCTGTTCACGGCAATTTCTCCGGAATTCTCACAGCAGTATACCATCAGGCTGTTGGGTACGGTTTTCACAACAGAATCCATTCCTTTTATTTTAATAGCATCCGCAGGACATACCGAAACACATATCCCACATGCCTGACAGGCTTTGTTCAAATTTTTCATGGCAGAGTTCCCATAATCGGGAATCATCGCCGAATGAGGACAGGCCCTGTAGCAGGTGTAACAAAAAGCACACTTGCCTGGATCGACTTCTGCATATTCCGTCTGTTCGCATGTTTTTGCGCTGTTTGAACTGATTTCCGATACAGTGAAACGGATTTGCCGTATTATTTCCTCACCAAGGTTTCCAGCTGATGCTCCATCCAGAAAATAGACGCCTTTCCTGCTTGTAACGGAAGGAGACAGGAAATAACTGCTTCCGCTGGCATAAGTACCTTTATCCAGCTTGAATTTCAATAACCCTGACAGCCTGGCCGCATTATTTCCACCTGCTGCTCTTGTTTTGATCAAAGAAAAAGTATCTATACCGATTTCATCATAACCATCGCTTATATTTAAATGAAACATACCTGTGCAGTTATCCCTGCTAATATCAATCCCGGTATACCTGATAAACGCTACACCCATGTTCCTGGCCTGCTTATAAAGCTCCTCCAGGCCGTTTCCGGATATTCTCATGAATTTGGAGAGGTAAAATACCTTTTTCTGCTTCCCTGCAAGCCTGATTGCTTTTGTAAGCGCTGTTTCCGTCATATATGCAGGAGATTCCTCCGGATAATCCAGCAGGATAACAACCTGCCTTTCGCTTTCCTGGGCAGTACTTGAATCTTCCAGCGTTGAAGGATCTCCGGCCACAATCACATAACCTGCCTCAACCGCGTTCTTTTGTGTTTTAATGAGGAATGCTCCCGCCTCACCGCTTATGCTTTTTATTTCATCGATATTTTCAAAAAATTCCGTGCTTAAGCCTTCTTTAGAAAGCTGTTCCTTCAGTATGCCGTTATACCTGCTATTCCCTAAAACTGCAACCTTCATAGCGACCCTCCGTCATCTGCCTGTCTCAAGATTCCTCTTGCCACAGCCAGCGATTCAGAATGTACTTCTTCAATTCTCTTAGGTCCTGAAACACACCCCGCCAGGTATATTCCCATGAGTTCTCCGCCTTTTACATTCTTCAAAAAGCCGTTCCCGTCCACTTTAAGCATGCATAGTTCAGCTATCTGCTCCGCATCTTCAACAGGATGGATACCCTCGGAAAGGATAATAATATCGAATTCCTTTTCAATAACAGTACCAGCCCCTGGCTGTTCATACCGTATCCGGCCCGGTTTTCCGGGCATAATTTTCACAGGCCTGCACTTGACAAATTCAATCCCCTCATTTTTAAGGCAGTTAAAGTATTCTCCCGCCTCAACCCTCTGTTAATCC
>VEPD01000179.1 GCA_012027035.1 Ruminiclostridium sp.
AAAGTATTTAAAAATCTGATTTCTGATGTCTGATTTCTGATATCTGTAGTTTTGTAGGGTTCCTCGACCCAAACCCGTCAACTAACCTCGAAGGCAAAAAGGAGGATATTGTTATGACCAGGTTTAAGAAAACCTCAGTATTATTATGCAGTATTTTGTTAACCGTTCTGATAATGGCAGGCAATGTTTTTGCAGCCGCATACAAGGTGGTTGCAAATGATTCGCTTTACAAAATCGGCACTCTGTTTAATACAAGCGTTTCAACAATCAGGAGCGACAACGGGCTTACTTCTGATCTGATCCTGCCCGGACAGGAGTTAAGCGTAAGAGCGCTTACCTATACGGTAAAAAGCGGCGACAGCCTCTATACCATTTCGCAGAAAAACGGAGTCCCTCTTTACTCCCTGCGAAAAGCAAACAATAAGTGGGACAATACCCTGTATCCGGGCCAGAAGCTGTTGCTTCCCGGAAAAACCGCAACAGAAAGCGGCAATGCAGTTATTGCTTTTACTCAGAGCGATGTCGACCTGTTGGCCAGACTCATAACCGCCGAGGCTGATAATCAGCCTTATGACGCCAAGGTAGGGGTGGGAGCGGTTGTTGTAAACAGAGTGCGGAGCCAGGATTTCCCCAATAGCATTAAATCTGTCATTTATCAGGTGATTGGCGGCTATTATCAGTTCACACCGGTTGAAAACGGATATATCAACAACCCGGCGTCCGCTGATGCAAAAAAAGCTGCTTATGCAGCATTATACGGCAGTGACCCCAGTAAGGGTTCGCTGTTTTATTTTGATGACAGCGCCACCAATAAATGGTTATGGTCAAAACCTATACGGGCATATATAGGTAAAATGGTTTTTGTATATTGAACAGAAGTGAAACAAGGGTGAAACAAGAGGACGGTTCTTTTGTTTCACCCTTGTTTCTGTCACATTTTCCTTCATTATTAATAAAATAATAACTGGAAGGTGTAAATTTATGCCAGCTTTAAATATTGGTTCTACGGGTCCCGATGTGAAACTCGTACAGAGCTTGCTGAACAGGATAGGCTACAATGCCGGACCGGTTGACGGGTATTTCGGCAGCACAACCCGGCAGGCAGTAATTGCTTTTCAGAGAAATAACGGCCTTACACCGGACGGAATTGTCGGTCCGACAACCTGGGCGATATTTGACAGGCTGTTAAGGGGATATGATACATATACCATAAAGAGCGGAGACACACTTTACAGGATTGCCGCAAGGTATCATACAACCTTAAATGCAATTATTACAGCAAATCCCGGTATAAATCCGAATTTCATTTATATCGGCCAGAAGATAATCGTTCCATATGGACTGGACATCGTTTTTGACGATATCGACTATACATATGAAATTATGGAACGGCAAATACAGGGCTTGAAGGTAAGGTATCCCTTTCTGGAGACAGGCGTCGCAGGAAAAAGCGTAATGGGGAAGAACGTTTACTATATCAGGATTGGAAAGGGCGGCGTTCAGGTATCTTACAATGCCTCACACCATGCAAACGAGGCAATTTGCACTCCCCTGCTGATGAAGTTTACAGAGAATTTCTGCAAGGCCTTTTCATATGGCAGAAGTATGCAAGGCTACGACCTGAATGCAATATTCAACCGGACCAGCATGTACATCATACCTATGGTAAACCCTGACGGGGTGGATCTTGTTGCATACTGGCCAAATTATACCAATCCCGCCTATACTCAGGCGGCACTGCTGAATAAGACAGGCAGACCGCTCCCTAGCGTTTGGAAGGCAAATATCAAAGGTGTGGACCTGAATTTAAACTATCCCGCCCTGTGGGATAGAGAAAAGCAGGAAGAAATAGCACAGGGAATCACAGAACCCGCTCCCAGGGATTTTGGCGGCGATGCTCCATTATCCGAGCCTGAATCCAGGGCTATGTATGATTTCACAAGACAGCGTAACTTCAGGCTTGTGATTGCATACCACACCCAGGGGGAAGTAATCTACTGGCAATTCCAGAACATGGCGCCGCCGCAGTCATTGCCCATAGCCAGACAGTTCGGGCAAATAAGTGGCTACGGAGTGGTTCCGGGAACCGGTGAAGCAGCTTATGCAGGTTATAAGGATTGGTTCATACAGGATTTTGGAAGGCCAGGCTACACCATTGAAGTGGGAAGGGGCGCAAATCCGATTCCCATGGCCCAGTTTCCAACCATATATAGACAGAACGAGGGCGTTATGCTGCTGGCAGCGGTTGTATAAATACACAGATGAAGCCTGACAGGCAAAATGACTTAACAGAAAATCCCCGCTAAAATTTTAGATTTTTTTTTGATGGTTTTTTATCCGATCTTTCATAAAACAGACTACAGTAAAATCATTATTTAAATACTGCTCTTTTATAATGACTTTCCCAATACCTTGAATATCCTTCAAAAGCGTCCTTACTTCTTTGGGATCATAATAAAAATATCTGTCCTCCCTGTCGGGTGAATCCTTGTGCAGCAGGTTGAACACTACCGCCTCGTTTGCCATTAAAATCATTTTTCTTACGGCTTTCAGTAAAAATTCACGGTTGTTTCCCAGATTCAGATTAAATATCCCTGATGCATATACTATATCAAATGAGCGGTCGGCAAACAGGCCGTCGTCAAATACATCCACATTGCAGAACTCCCCGTTAAGCCTCTTGCATACCGCATATTCTATCATACTTTTGAGTATGTCCGCACCGGTATATTTGACGCTTATCCCCTTACTGTTGAGATATTCCAGAAGATTCCCCATACCGCAGCCTATATCCAGAAGCGTTTTGCCATCCAGTGAGACGGAGTCGAGCAGCATATCGAACCGAAGCTGCTGCGCCTTCTTGCTTTCCCATCCCAATACGTCATAATCCGGTAATCCCTGATCCATTTTTGATTCGTAATACGTGCGGATTTTTTCAGTTTTTTTCAACTTTTCCTCCGTGTCCGTTTTTATATTTAATTATATTTTCCTGCAAATGATACGTCAACCCATGAATAAATTTACCATGCATATGAATTTTCAAACTGTAAATAATATATTTTCAAGGTATTAGCCTTGAAACAAAAAAACAAAAGGAGTGATTCGCATGGCAAAAAACGAAAATTTGGTACCTGAAGCTGAAAACGGACTTAATAAAATGAAATATGAAATTGCAAAAGAACAGGGAGTGAATTTAAAAGACGGTTATAACGGCGATATCAAAGCCAAAGACGCAGGAAAAGTCGGCGGCAACATGGTTAAAAAAATGATCGCCCAGGCCGAAAATCAAATGAAAAACAAGTAGAAAAAAGTAAAAAAGTTTTAACCGTGGCTGGCTGGATAAATCCGGCCAGCCCCGGTTAATTCATTAAGAAATAAATACTGGTGCGAAGGAAGCAATCTGATTATACATGCTACGGAGGGTGTAAATGTCGGGAAAAGAGTCAGGTTTATCTGCATTTGGTTTGACAATGATGGCTATCGGAACGGTTATCGGCGGTTCTTTCTTTCTGGGTTCCGCCATACCTATCAAGGCTGCCGGACCCTCAATCATGATTTCCTATATAATTGGAGGAATCCTGGTCTATTTTATCCTGTTCGCCCTCTCCGAAATGACGGTAGCAGACGCAGACCCAGGTTCTTTCAGAGCTTTTGCCCAACAGGCATTCGGTCCTGCAGCAGGGTTTGTGACAGGTTGGGTCTATTGGACCGGCCTGATTCTAGCAATGTCCAGTGAAGCGGTTGCCGTATCTTTATTGATCCGGCTTTGGTATCCCCAAATTTCCATATCTCTTATCGGCCCCCTGATAATCATTCTTATCACTCTTGTAAATCTGATGGGCGCCGGCTGGATCAGCAAACTGGAAAGCAGTCTTGCAGCAGTAAAAGTAGTAGCTATCATCGCATTCATAGTTATTGCCGCCGCCCTGATATCCGGTGTCTTTCCCGGGAAACCTCAAGTAGGCGCAGGCGCCCTCGGCACGGAACCGTTATTTCAAGGCGGGATTGCAGGTGTTGCCGGAAGTATGCTTATGGTTATGTTTGCGTATGCCGGATTTGAAGTGATCGGACTGGCGGCTTCCGAAACAAGGCAACCTCACAAAACAGTCCCCAGGGCAATATTGTATACCGTCCTGACGCTGACAATTCTGTATATTGGCGCTATATCACTGCTTCTTCCCTTATTGCCGACAGAAAGTATCAATACAGATGCAAGTCCGTTTATAGCCGCATTGAAATACCGGGGAATCGGATGGGTTGCCGGTGTGATCAATATCATACTTGTTACAGCCATCCTGTCCACCATGCTGGCAGCAACCTTCGGACTGGGACGGATGATGCGTTCTCTGGTTGATGAGGGACATGCGCCCCAATGGCTTAAAGACAAGGGAGATGTGCCTTACCGCGGAATAGGCTTTTCAGGGGCTGCTATGCTTGCAGGCCTTACTTTAAGCT
>VEPD01000256.1 GCA_012027035.1 Ruminiclostridium sp.
TCCATAGCCGACTCACCGATCCCAAATATTCTTAAAAAGCGTGATACCAGCTTGAATTCAGACTTTTCGTAAAAATACGGAATTACCGTATCATCAAGCATGGGTTTCATTTCGGATGGAGGTCCCGGAAGCATGACAACGATCTTCCCGCCTTCTTCGATTATGCATCCGGGTGCAGTTCCGTTCCTGTTCCTGATAATAATACTGTTCTCTGGAATATATGCTTGCTTTATATTGTTGTCGGTCATCGGCCTGTTGAGCTTTTTAAAAAAAGTTTGCATTTTATCAAGGCTGTCCTGATCCAGAACAAGCTTCCGATTCATAGCTGAAGCTACAGTTTCCTTGGTCAGGTCGTCCTGTGTCGGGCCCAGCCCCCCTGTCATTATAACTATATCCGAGCGCGAAAGAGCCAGGCTCAGGCATTCCTTGAGCCTTACCGGATTGTCGCCGACAACGCTGTGATAAAATACGCCAATACCCACATCCGGTAGCCGTGCAGATATGTATTGGGCATTTGTATTTGCAATCTGGCCCATCAGAAGTTCCGTCCCAACAGCCAGTATCTCTGCATTCATAAAATCATCCACTTCCTTCGGAGCACTGAAAATATCACTTCCGATTTTTCTGCAAATGCTGGCCGGAGGGACTGCGTCTGCAGAAAATTACAGCGGAAGTTATATTTTCATCAGTGCTTAATTTAAGCTGCATGTTAATATATTATAACAGTTTGAACAATGTATAATCAATTTATTTCGCTATACATGCTGCAATAATAATTTTATATGGATGTTTATACTATTGTGGATAATGTTGAAAATGTAATAGTCGGAAAGCGATATGTCATAGAACTTGCAGTTAATTAACCACTTCCTATATTTTACGTTTGTCTATTACCCGTTTGGCCTTACCTTCACTTCTTTCTATGGTCTTGGGTTCCACAAGCTTCACCTTTGCATTGATACCAAGGGTTGATTCTATTTCCTTTTTTATCTTTCTTTCAAGATCCTCTATTTTCCTTACTTCATCCGAAAACAATGACTGGGTCATTTCCACCCACACTTCCAGAGAATCAAGATTATCCTTTCTATCCACTATGAGCAGGTAATGCGGCGCAGTTTCACCTATCTCCAGCAATACGCTTTCAATCTGGGACGGGAATACATTAACCCCACGGATTATCAACATGTCATCAGTACGTCCTGTCACCTTGCTCATCCTGACAATAGTTCTGCCGCATTCACATTTTTCATAGTTAAGCGTGGAGATGTCCCTTGTACGGTATCGAAGAAGCGGCAGTCCCTCCTTTGTTACTGTAGTAAATACCAATTCACCTTTTGTTCCGGGGGGCAGAACCTCTTCAGTATCAGGATCGATTATTTCCGGTATGAAATGATCCTCCTGGATATGGAGACCATTTTTACAATAGCATTCGGTGGCGACCCCGGGACCTATGATTTCACTTAATCCGTATATATCTATTGCCAGAATGCCAAGTCTTTGTTCTATTTCATTCCGCATATTGCTGGACCAGGGTTCAGCTCCGAAAACACCGGCCTTTAGCTTCAAATCGCCTTTTTTTATCCCTGCCTCTTCCATCTCTTCAGCCATATACAGTGCATATGACGGAGTACAGGCCAATATTGTGGTACCAAAATCCTTCATTATCTGAAGCTGCCTTTTGGTATTGCCTCCGGAAATAGGAATTACTGCAGCCCCTACCCTTTCAGCGCCATAATGCGCACCCAATCCTCCGGTGAACAAGCCGTAACCATACGCCACTTGAATAAAAGATTCCTTGTTGGCGCCTGCACAAGTGAGCGTTCTCGCCATTACTTCAGCCCATGTATCGATATCTCTTCTGGTATAGCCAACAACCGTCTGTCTGCCGGTAGTACCGGATGAAGCATGGATTCTGATTATTTCACTTAAAGGAACAGCAAACATGCCGTATGGATAAGTGTCTCTGAGGTCTTGCTTGTATGTAAACGGTAGTTTTGACAAGTCTTCAACTGTTTTTATGTCTCCCGGCTCCAAACCTTTTTTCTGCATTTTTTCACGATAGAAGGGAACATTATGGTATATTTTTTTTACCGTGTTGACAAGTCTTTCACTTTGCGCCATTGACATTTCTTCTCTTGGCATACATTCGTATGTACGATTCCAATATTGCATATTACAAGACCTCCCAGATATTAGTTTATATTAATATTCCGCATACCCAGCTTCAAAAGCTTTCAAATTTACTTCCAGGAGTTTCTGAGGTATCACTTCCTTCATCGCATCAAGCCAGGTATCCCTGACAATCCCGGTAGAAGCTGCCATCAGTCCTATCAATACCATGTTTACTGCTTTTATATTACCGCTTTCTCTGGCAATTTTCAATGCATCTATGGAAGAAATATTACCAAGCTTTTCCTTAAGTTTTTCCAGTATATTCTCCGGATATTTCGCTTTACCGATTACCACCGGCATAGGATTTATCTTTTGCTCATTTACGACCATCCTGCCGCCGTCCTTTAAATATTCCATCCACCGCAAAGCTTCAAGCTCTTCAAAAGCCAGGATAATATCGGCCTCGCCCTTTTCCACCAATGGCGAATATATCTTTTCACCCATTTTAACAAAAGTGACTACGCTTCCACCCCGCTGAGACATACCGTGTACTTCCGATACTTTAACATCATATCCCATTTTCACAGCCACAGTCCCCAGTACTCTACTGGCCAGCAGAGTGCCTTGCCCACCGACGCCTACCAGCATTATATTAAGCTTATTCAATCACTTCACCAGCCTTTTGGATCGCATCGGAATTGCATACTTTGCTGCAAAGTCTGCAGCCGACACAAATTGCCGCATTTATCTCAATATGGTCACCCTTGTCGAGAATTGCAGGACATCCGACGCTCAGACATCGTTTGCACTTCGTGCATTTTTGTGTGTCGATCCGCTGTGATCCTTGATATCTGACATCCTTAAGAAGAACACAGGGTCTTTGGGAAATAATCACAGAAGGCTCTTCAGCGTTTATTTCCTCCCTCACAGCCTTTTCAAATTCTTTTATATCAAAGGGATCCTCAATCCTGACACGGTCAATTCCTATGGCCTTAGCCAATTGGAAGAGGCTTATCCGTCTAGTTGGCTCGCCCCTGATGGTAAATCCGGTAGCAGGATTATGCTGATGGCCGGTCATACCCGTTATAGAATTATCAAGGATCAATACCGTGGCATTGCCTTTATTGTCTACAATGTCTATAAGTCCTGTGATTCCAGAATGGATGAACGTCGAATCTCCGATTACGGCAACAGTTTTCCTGCCGAATTCCCTACCCTGAGCCTTTTCCATACCGTGAGCCATTCCAATGCTTGCGCCCATGCAAACACATGTAACCATCGATTCTGCGGGAGCCAGGGCTCCAAGGGTATAGCAGCCGATATCTCCGCTGACAACCAGCTTTAGTTTTTTTAAGACATAGAACA
>VEPD01000094.1 GCA_012027035.1 Ruminiclostridium sp.
ATACTTTGTTCCTGTGATAAAAAATATACCGGAATAACTGAAAATCAAAAAGAACTGCTTAACATGATATTTTCAGGTATGACAGATAATGAAATTGCCAAAAGAATTGGTGTTGCCCCTGCTACAATCCGCCATCAACGGTTTGTATTCAGGGAGAAAGCTAAACAGGCAAAACTATACCTTGCCATTTATGAACTCGCTTTACAAGGAGCCGCTAGCAGCAAAAAGCTGCCTGACAAAGCGGATGACATTATTGACGTCCATAGAGGTGCGAAAATGGTTGATGACAGGTATTTCACAACTAAAGCGGAGGAAGAGAAAATAATACAAACCATGTTCTCTTCACTAGAACCGCTGAAATTAAAGGCTTTCTCTCCAAAAGAGAAAAAGAAAATCGTCATATTAAAGAAGATATCCAAGCAGTTTAATAAAAACAAGCGATATAGTGAAAAGGAGCTTAACTCCATATTAAAGGCAATCTATGAAGACTTCGCCACAGTAAGACGCTACTTGATTGAATATGGCTTCATGGAACGGACAAACGATTGTAAGGAGTACTGGTTAAAATGAGAGGAAAGGTGGTATTCTATGCATTTAAATAAAATGACATGGCAAGAAATTGATAATATAGATTTTAATAACAGTGTAGTTTTCTTTCCAATTTCACCACTTGAAGAACATAGTTATCATTTGCCAATAGGAACTGACTGTTTTCTTGCTGAAAAGGCTTGTGAAATGTCTGCAAAAAAGCTTAAAGAAATATCTGATATTCACCCATTTATATTTCCAGTAATACCATTAGGGATAGCAAAACCTACAAGTGACTTTCCAGGGACTATATCCATGCCTGATAATATAAATACTCTAATGATTAAAACTATACTTTTACATATTTCTAATTGGGGTTTTAAATATTGTGTGGTTATAAGTACACACCTTGATCTTGCTCATATAGTAAGTATCCACGCAGCAATAAAAATAGTACAGAAAGAAGCAGATATAAAGGTGGCTGAACCAACTGCAAATTGGGTTTTTGGAGCTAAGCCAGAAGAACCTACTGCCACATTTGGAGAAATTGAAAAAGAATATCCCGATATTCATGCGGGGAAATGGGAAACGTCATTAATGCTGCATTTATATCCGGAATTGGTAAGAAATAATTTTTTGCAGAACCTACCACACAGGAAAATAGAAAATATTGATTGTAATAAGACTTGGAGAGCACAAGGTATAATTGAAGGTCATATGGGAATACCTTCTTTGGCCACAAGCGAAATTGGCAAAAGTGAACTATGGCATTTAGAAGCTTGTGCAGAAGTAGCTATTGAACTTCTGAATGGGAATTCAAGCACATTACCTGATTTTATTGAAGAAAAAGTTAATGAAGTTATCCAAAATCTTAATTTCCGTTAAAAAATAGATGTGTATGTTCTTCAGTAATAAGCAACATGAAACTTGTAAAACTGCAAAAGGCATCATGATAAAAAACATCGAGATTTAATTCACGGAGGGTGATATATTTATTTTGTGGTTGATGCGCGTCTGCCGAAACTTTGGGAGGTATGCTGGTGCTTTATTATGAGACTGTACAAAAGGCTGTTGATTTTATTGAAAGCCATCTAAAAGAGGATATAAGCCTTTATGACATATCTCAGTATGTCAACTTTTCTGTGCCCCATTTTCACCGTATTTTTAAGGCAATCGCGGGTGAAACAGTCAAGTCATACATTTTGAAGAGAAGGCTTTCATGTGCTGCCGATGAATTGAAGGGAAGCAGCAGGAATATATCGGAAATAGCCTACGAGTATGGATTCGAATCACATGACGTATTTACCAGGGCATTTTTCAGGATTTACAGGATGTCACCGAGCAAATACCGGGATGAGGGTATTGTTTGCGGTTTTGACAAGTTAATTGTTAATATGAAGTATGATTTAGTTGAGAGGAGTGTTAATATGAATTATAAAGTAATAAATAAGAACCGGATTATTGTTATCGGAATGGAGTGTAAAGCGAAACAGTGGGATGCTGACGGGGCAATCGGCAGATTGTGGAGTACCTTTTTAGGGAATGCCGACAAAGTTGATAAGCCGATAGTACCAAATGTTATGTATGGTATATGCGAATGTGAATCTTTTGATAAAAGCGATACATTTGTCTATATGGCAGGAATTGAAGCGGAAGAGTCCTGCAATATACCCGAAGGTATGGTTAAAAGGGTTATAAGGCCTCAAACATATATACAGGCTGAAGTTCCTGAGAATATCAAAACTCCTGATGCATATACAAAAACATTTGAATATGCCAGGCAAAATGGTTATAAACTTGATGAGTATGATGAAATAGAAGTTTATGAAGAAATATTCAAAGACCCTGCTAATAACGCATTCAAGCTGTTAATCCCAATAAAATAAAAGCAAAAACAGGAGTGAATTATATTATATGAATTTTAACGAGAAAGTCTTAAAAGATAAAGTTGCGGTTGTTACAGGGGCGGGAAGGGGGATAGGGAAAGCTATAGCCATTGCATATGCAATGGCAGGGGCAAATATTGTCTGCGCAGCCCGTACAGTTAAAGAAATTGAGGAAACTGCAAAAGAAATTTCTGATAAAGGCGGAAGGGCTTTGGCAGTCAAAACAGATGTTACACGAACTAAATCAGTTAATAATATGTTTGAAAGAGCTGTTGAACATTTTGGGGGTGTTGATATCCTTGTTATCAATGCGGGAGCAAACTATGATCGTAAAACAATTGAAAACAGCAATTTGGATGATTGGAAGAGAACAATAGATATAAATCTGTTCGGTGCCTACTATTGTGCCCATTCAGTTATTCCATTTCTAAAACAGAGGGGTACTGGAAAAATAATTACTATTGGTTCAGGGCTTGCTCATCGGGGATATGCGGGAGGGTCGGCATATTCCTGTTCAAAAGCAGGATTATGGATGTTGACACGCATATTGGCACAAGAACTTATGGAATATAAAATCAGTGTAAATGAATTGATTCCGGGGCCTGTACAAACGTCAATCGACAGTAATGCCGGAACAAGTGATAGTAAAGTCAAGGCAATGGAAAGCGAATGGGAAAAGCAACCGGAAGATGTCATACCTCTTGCTTTATTTCTGGCAGGTCAACCTGATATTGGACCGACAGCTCAAAGCTTTAGCCTGATGCGCAGAGACAATTAACTCCCATGGATAAACTATGCTGACGAAGGTGAACAAATGAAAATAGACCGTCTTATTGGAATAACCATGTATCTGCTTAATCGCAATGTCGTGTCGGCCCGTGAGCTTGCCGACAAATTTGAGGTGTCCGTCAGAACCATTGTACGTGATGTGGAAGCGCTCAGCATTGCGGGTATCCCCATATCATCATCCACCGGGGCAAGCGGCGGATATGAAATTCTCGATACTTTCAAACTTAATAAGCAAATAGTCAACATGGATGATTACCTTTCTGTTATAATGGCGCTTAAAAGTATGTGTTCGGCTTATGACAATAAAAAGCTTGTAAGCACGCTTGAAAAGCTGCTGGCGGCAAGTAAACATAAAGATGACGGTCAAAAGGTTTTTCTTGATTTCGGGGTTGCTAGGGAGGGTGAAAACATACCGGAATATGTCAAGACATTTGAAGATGCAATCTTTGCTGGGAAAATAGTTGAATTTGATTATACCGACAGCGGGGACAAAACAAACCGCCGGATTGTCGAGCCATTGGCCCTGACCTACAAATGGTATGCGTGGTATCTGTTCGGTTATTGCACCTATAAAAAAGATTACCGTATTTTCAAGTTGAATCGTATCAGTAAAATATTCATTACAAAAATTCCATTCACCCATAAGCATCCGAATATTGCCGAACTTATAGAGAAGCAATGGAACAACGACAGCCGTACTTATTGGGATATCAAGCTCTTATGCAGAGCTGAGGCAAAAATACCTGTTATGGAATACCTCAAGGGCAAGGTTTTGGAAGAATACAAAAACGGAGATTTTATCATTTCTCTTCATTTACCGGAAAACGAGAGAATGTGGTTTTCACTGCTGCTGGGCTTTGGAGACAGGGTAAAAGTATTGGAGCCGCAGGAATTGAAAGACCGGTTGCTTCAAAAAGCCGGTGAAATACAAAATTTATATAAAGATTAGTGACATACAGCTGTCGTAGTTGTTCTTATATAATCTGATTATCAAAAAGAACGGAGGGACAGTTATGACAGCCAGGGAAATTGAAAAAAGCATCAGCGTTTGCGGGCTTGTTTGTTCTTTATGCAGTTACAAATCAAATTGCGTAGGTTGTAGATGTAAGGACGGGGATTGTTCATTAAAAAAGTGCTGTTCTGGAAAAGGGCTTGATTATTGCTTTTTATGTGATGAATTCCCCTGTAACGAGGAAATGTTTAAAAACATTCGCCTTAAAGCCTTTAATATGGTTGCCAGAGAGGATGGATTGCAAAGGCTCTCTGAATATCTTATGCGGAATTCTGAAAACAGCATTCAATATCATAGGTATGATGGGATAAAAGGCGATTATGACAGGCTTCACAGCGAACAGGAAGTAATTGCTCTGCTCAGAAACGGCAGAATCGACCCATACGAAATATGCCCGGTTTATGAAAGTCAGAACTTTATTTTGCGGCTTGTGTCGCCGGAGGATGCAAAAGATTTGCTTAAATGTTACAGTAATAGCGAAGCGCAGCGGTTTTTCAACGACGATAATTGCAGCTTTGGATATGGAGATGTAGATGACATTGAAAAGATGCAATACTTTATAAAATTATGGCTTGACTCGTATTACAACAAAAACTTTGTCCGCTTCAGTATCATCGACAAATCAGCCAATATATCGGTTGGTACTGTTGAAATGTTCGTTGGCAGGCATGGTATTCTGCGAATAGACATAATGCCGGAGTACGAGCGTGAAAAATACCTGTCCGAGTTTCTTAAAACGGCAGACTACTTTTTTAATGATTTCGATTGTGACAGCATTGTATCCAAAGCGATACCTGAGGCTGCAGAGCGTATCGAGGCATTGACAAAACGTGGTTATGCACCCTATCCGCAAAGTGATATATGGAGAAGGGAGCATTATTATAAGAAAACACAAAATTTGAAGAGAACGTAATTTGTCGATCAAATCTACGTTCTACGAATAATTCGGTTGCTTTGTTGCTTCCTGAACCGATTTCCAGTATTTCTTTATTTCATCTATTTTTACGATCTTTTTAAAGAGATTATTCTGTTGACTACAATGAAACATGTTATTATAATGAAACAGTAAAATTGTTTATGAGGTACTTAATAATGAAATTACCGCTTTGCATTGCTTTTGCTCCATGCAGGGTCTGATATAGGACGGAAAGTGCATGGAGCGGTAAATTTACCGTCCGAAATTAGACTTTGCATTTCTTAGATTAAAAATAAATTTAAGGAGCAAAGTCATGAAGTTAATAAATAAGCAATTCGGATTACAGAGTTTTTTAATTCTCTGGAGCAGTCAGGCGATTTCTTCGCTTGGCAGTGCTATGACTAGTTTTGCACTTATTATATGGGTATATAAACAGCAAGGAACAGTTTTAAGTATTACTACACTTGCGGTTTGTTCTTACTTGCCATATGTTTTATTTTGCTTTGCAGCAGGGACACTTGCAGATAGATGGAATAAAAAGAAAATCATGCTAGTCAGTGATTTTGTTTCAGCGCTTGGCACACTAACTGTATTACTGCTTTTCAGTACAGCAAGCCTTAGGATTTGGCATTTATATGTGGTAAATACCATTCTCAGTTTTATGAATGCATTTCAAAATCCTGCCGCAACTGTGGCAGTGACTCTCATTGCACCAAAGGAGCAATATGTAAGGATCAGTGGTATGCAAGCCTTTTCCAATTCACTGGTTACGATTTTGACCCCTGCGCTTGCAACCACACTATTTGCATTTGGTGGGATCCAAACTGTTTTCATCATTGATTTGATTTCTTTTGCAGTTGCATTTACAGCATTGTTGTTCTTTATAAAAATACCTGTTGGGATGGGAAATAGTAGCGCAAATAAAGAGTCATTCCTTAAAAGTTGCTTTGTGGGCTTAAACTTTTTAAGAGAACACAAAGCGATCTGGAAAATCATACTTTTCTTTTCGTTTATAAATCTTTTAGCCTCTATGGCAGGGAACGGTATAATGCCTGCCATGGTACTTGCACGAACAAGCGATAATCAAACAA
The DNA here is from genome assembly GCA_012027035.1 of Ruminiclostridium sp. Taxonomy (GTDB): domain Bacteria; phylum Bacillota; class Clostridia; order Acetivibrionales; family DTU013; genus MnB-11. The sequence continues at coordinate 6,223 of VEPD01000094.1, forward strand.
TTCTTGGTTTGGTGTCTTCCTCAATCGGTATTGGCACTCTTGCAGGAAGCATTTTGGTGACTGTAATAAAACCTGCTAAAAGTAAAACGAAAGTGATTTTTCTTTCATGCGCCATTTCCTTTTTATTATGCGATATGCTTTGGGGTATTGGGCGGAATGTGGTAATTTGGGTGTTTGCAGCGTTTGCCGGGAATTTGCCGCTGCCTTTCTTAAGCGCAAACCTTACGACTATTATGCGAACAAAGGTACCCATTGAAATGCAGGGACGGGTTTTCTCCACACGCAACACTTTTCAATATATTACAATCCCTATTGGACTTTTCTTTGGCGGATTTCTGGCGGATCGGATTTTCGAACCCTTCATGTTAAATGCTTCTTCTGTTCAGCTAATACTGTCAATGCTTGTTGGGACAGGGAAAGGGTCAGGTATGGCATTGATCTTTCTAATTACAGGAACAGTGGGGTTTTGTACAAGTTTATTGAGCTTGAAAAATCCTATCTATAAAAGTTTGGATTTGTAATTGACCCTGTCCCGGAGAGCCGGACACTAAAAACATCAAGTTATCTATAATGCCTTTACATATTGACATATTTCGATTTGGTGTATATAATAATATCATATCGAATATTTTAGATATGAGGTAAAGCATGAGTAATAAAAACATGGATAATGCTAAGGTGTTCAAAGCTTTTTGCGATGAAAACAGGCTTCAGATTTTAGAATTGTTGCGAAGTGGAGAGAAATGTGCCTGCGTCCTGCTTGCACAGCTTAATATCGGACAATCGACGCTTTCACATCATATGAAAATTATGGTTCAAAGCGGAATTGTAGCTTCACGTAATGAGGGCAAATGGACATACTATTCCATTTCGCTGCAAGGAGCACAGGTTGCAAGGGATTTACTTGTTGATTTGACAACAGTAGACGGGGAAAGCAAAGACGGTTGCTCATGCACATAAATGACAAATCGTGGGGGTGTAAAAATTGGAGAATAAAAACTGCTCTGAGAAACCTTGTTGTTGTGGAGGAAGTGAAAAATGCTCAACCGACTTGATTACGCAATACGACAAAAATGACTATTGGATAACCGGTGTGATTAAGACAGATGCGGGTACGGTGCCGCAGGTGTCCACACAATTAGTTTTTTCTGATATATTTGGATCATGGAAAGCCAGATGGGGAGTCAACAGAATGAATTACAAAATAAATCCCGGTATTTATGCTGTAGGAACTCCCGATAAAGATTCTCCAATACTGGTAACCGCTAACTATAAATTGACCTTTGATTCACTCCGAATGGAACTGACAGAGCTTAATGCGTGGATATTGGTGCTTGATACCAATGGGATAAATGTATGGTGTGCTGCTGGAAAAGGTACATTTGGTACAAAAGAACTTGTGAGCCGTATCAATAAGGTGAAGCTTCCTGAGATTGCGGCACACAGGACATTGGTATTGCCACAGTTAGGGGCGCCGGGAGTGAGTGCCCATGAGGTCACAAAAGTTACAGGTTTCAAAATAATCTATGGGCCGGTAAGGGCAAATGATATCAAAGCATTTATCAATTCAGGGATGAAAGCAACAGATGATATGCGTATAGTAAAATTCAATACGATTGACCGTTTGGTTTTGACTCCCATGGAATTGGTAGGTACATTCAAGATCTCGCTGATAATTTTCGGGATACTATTTTTAATTAATCTCATTGCAGGCAATCCCTTTGGAATTATTGATTTTTATGCATATGCGGGTGCTTTAATAGCAGGCTGCGTAATAACTCCTGTGTTGCTTCCATGGATTCCAGGCAGGGCTTTTGCCTGGAAAGGATGGCTTTTGGGTTTATTGTGGGCTGTCATTGTAAATTCACTGAACGGATGGACTGTATCACCTTCATTTGGCTTAATCAAAGGATTGGGATATTTGTTTGTACTACCTTCGATATCTGCTTTTTATGCTATGAATTTTACAGGTTCCTCAACATACACTTCATTGTCGGGAGTATTGAAAGAAATGAAAATAGCCGTTCCTGCAATTGTTGTATTGATAGGTCTTGGTACAATTTTGCTATTGATTAACAGCTTTATAGAACTTTAAGGAGGTGCGCTATGAAACATCAATATTTGAAAAATGTTGCTACGCTGAAACTTGATATGGGAAAATGTACTGGATGTGGTAAATGCATTGAGGTTTGCCCTCACAAGGTGTTTGAATCAAGAAACGGAAAATCCGAAATCATTGACAAGGATAGATGTATGGAATGTGGTGCATGTGCAAAAAACTGCCCGTTTTATGCAATAGATGTAAAGCAGGGGGTGGGTTGCGCATATGCGATCATAATGGGTTGGCTGACCGGAAGTGAACCAAGCTGCGATTGTTCGGGGAATAACAGTAGTAACGGATGTTGCTAAAAAGCTTATTAGAATTATGATGGAGGGGTTAACTATATGGTGCAAAATGAAAAGAGAGCAAGGCTATCTTTTTTTGATAGGTTTTTAACATTATGGATTTTTCTTGCAATGGCTGTTGGCGTTGCTGTGGGCTTCCTAATTCCAGGCCTTGCAAAATCACTTAGCCAATTCAGCACCGGTACAATATCATGGCCTATTGCTATTGGACTTATAATAATGATGTATCCGCCGCTGGCAAAGGTAAAGTATGAAGAAATAGGCAAGGTCGTTCAAAACAAAAAAGTGTTTTCTTTCTCACTTATTCAGAACTGGATAGCAGGGCCGGTCTTGATGTTTATCCTGGCGATATTACTCCTTGGAGATAAACCCGGTTTTGCCACAGGCCTTATTATAATAGGTCTGGCACGCTGTATTGCGATGGTTATTGTTTGGAATACCCTTGCAAAGGGCGATAATGAGTATTGTGCCGCGCTTGTTGCCCTTAATTCCATATTTCAGATACTTTTATATACGGTTTATATTTATTTCTTCGTTACTCTCGTACCAAAGTGGCTAGGGCTTTCCTGGGGTGGTCAAATTGTCGATGTTTCCATGTGGGATGTTGCAAAAAGTGTATTGATTTATCTGGGGATTCCTTTTGCAGCAGGCTTTATAACAAGGTTTGCATTGATCAGGGTTAAAACGAAGGAATGGTATGAAAAAGTGTTTATTCCTAAGATATCACCTTTTGCACTGATAGCTTTACTGTATACCATAGTAATCATGTTTATTACTAAAGGTGATCAAATTGTCAGAAATCCCGGAGATGTTATAAGAATCGCAATACCACTGCTTATCTATTTTGCGGTGATGTTTTTTGTCAGCTTCTTCATGTCTGTCAGAGGCGGTTTCAGATATGATCAGACAGTGACCCTTGCATTTACTGCTGCAAGTAATAACTTCGAATTGGCCATTGCAGTTGCCGTAGCAGTATTCGGAATTGCTTCCGATGTTGCTTTTACTGCCGTTATCGGTCCTCTGGTGGAAGTGCCGGTTATGATAGCGCTGGTGAATGCGGCTTTAATATTTAAACGTAAATGCTTTAATGAAAATGGCTTACCAAAAAGCTATACAAAAGGAGTTTGACAGATGGCAAAAAAGATCAAGGTTGCATTTGTCTGTGTACATAATTCATGTCGCTCACAAATAGCTGAAGCACTAGGAATGCATTTCGCAGGAGATATTTTTGAAAGCTATTCGGCCGGTACGGAATTAAGGCCCCAAATTAATCAGGATGCTGTAAGGCTGATTAAGGAAATCTATAATATTGATATGGAGCAGACACAGCGTCCTAAACTCTTATCCGATATTCCGACAGTTGATGTTGTCATTACAATGGGCTGTAATGTGAATTGTCCCTTCCTCCCATGCAAGTATAGAGAAGATTGGGGCCTTGAGGATCCATCCGGTAAAAGCGATGAAGAATTCAGGAAGGTTATTGGTGCAATTGAAAAAGAGATACTCAAATTAAAAAACAAAATACAAACTCAATCGTTGTATTAATAAATTTTTTAAAAATATTTTTAAGATTATAAGGAGGGTATGAAGATGTTAACAAACAGCTACTTTTTTGAGAAAATGGTACAGTTTAATAAAATGGAGATCGATAAGCAGTCAAAAGATTGGTGGAAATATGAAAAGGCTAAAAACGGAAGCACTAAAAAGAATTTATTTTCATTAGTATTAAATATCTTTAAAAGCAAAAACAATGATGAAATATGTTTTTGCTGCTGTAATTCTTAAGGTGAAAAATCGAACTAAATTAAATTTTTTTTTAAAAGAATGATTGAAAAGCAAATTCCGATTTATTTAATGACCACAGGAATAAAGGTTCTATGAATGAAAAGGCTTATGAAAAGAAAATGCCTCTTAAAAACTATTTCAACCTGAAACTATATTCAGTGATACCGGAAACCAGGCATGTCATTGAAGAATGTCTGGAAGAAATCATGGAGGGAAGGGAAAACGATATTTCTGAATTTGATAGAACGGCAGACGATAAGAAAGATTAAAAAATGTAGCTTTAGCTGGCCTATTCCATATGACTGGAAAGTTTAGTAACATAATTTATATAAAAGACTTAACTGATCTTGCATATTCGCTCGGCGACATGTCCGTCACCTTCCTGAAATGCCTGGAAAAGCTGTGAATACTATTATAACCAAGCTTTACGGAAATCTCGGTCAGGTTCAGGCATTCTTCGCGAATATAGGTTTTTGCTTTTTCAATCTTTAATTTTTTATATAATTCAATAACTCCCATCTCTCTTTTCTTTTTGGATAATGTCACCAGATGTGTCCTGCTCATTTTCATGTAAGAGCAGATATCATGAAGATTAAGATTGCAATCCATATTTTCCATCAGGTAGCTTTCAAGCCTATCTATTATATCTTCTTCAGTCCTTTCTCTTGCTGCAGTTGAAAGCCGTTCTCCCATTTTCAACTGCATGTTTTTTCTTACCAGATTGATCAACAATATTTGAAGATATATCTGGATCATTTGCTCGGATGCAAATGAGGCTTCGTTTTTCCTGATAAGTGTATTTTTCAAAGGATCGTTAAATGGCGGGCGAAATGCTTTGAAGCCTTCCTTTATTATGTTTCCCAGAGTGTTCTTCTCAAAGTCTCCTACTGAATATATTTTACCTTCAAAGGAGCTCATGGCTTCAGAATTGCAAATAAATGATATTACTATTATATTTGGTGCTGTTTTTTTATTTGCCCAAACACTGTGAAATTCATTGGGCTTGTGAAATATCATGTCTCCTTGTGTCAATTTATAACCGTTTGTATCAGCAGTAACTTCAGCCTCGCCTTTATCAATATAAAGCAGCTCCCAGAAATTATGCCTCTCACCCCGAAAAATATAATCTCTGGCAAACTCAAAATAATGCAGGGATACAAGCGATTCTATTTTAAATTCTTCCTTGAGTTTCAGTTTGACAAATTCCATTAATCTCTCCTGTCAGTACTGTACTATTATCTATATCTTACACAATTATTGGTGTTGATAAAAGTGTTAAATTATTTGACTTTTATGATAAAGAATAAGGCATGGATTTTCTATATGATTATTATAAGGGGATATTATAGTTTTGGAGGTGTTTTGTTTGAAAAAAAGTATCAGCATATGGTCTTTTCCTGCAGATATGGCTATACCGGATTGCATAAAGCTTGCAAAACGGGCTGGATTTGAAGGAATAGAGCTTGCATTGAACGAGAATGGACCTATGAGTCTTGAGAGTGATGCAGATGAAATAAGGTCTTACAGGGAGCTGGCCAGGAAGGAAAACATACAGATCAGCAGCCTGGCCACAGGCCTTTTTTGGTCATATTCACTTACAAGTGCAAATGCAGAAACTCGGAAAAAAGCCGGGTCTATCGTAAAAAAGCAGCTGGATGCAGCTGAATTGCTTGGTGTGGACACAATACTGGTAGTTCCCGGCGCTGTAGGCGTTGACTTTATACCCGGCTGTGAAGTGGTTGATTATGATACTGCATATGAAAGAGCTTTGGAAGCGGTTAAGGAATTAGCCGGATATGCTGAAGAAAAAAAGGTGAATATAGGTCTGGAAAACGTATGGAACAAATTCCTTCTGTCGCCGCTTGAAACAAGAAGCTTCATTGACAGTGTAAACTCCGAATTTGTGGGTGCATACCTGGATGTAGGCAATGTGGTTTATGCAGGTTATCCGGAGCATTGGGTGAAAATTCTTGGCAAAAGGATTAAAAAGGTGCATTTTAAGGATTACAGAAGAGATGTAGGCAGTGTATCGGGATTTGTAGACCTTTTGTCGGGAGACGTAAACTTTCCTGCAGTTATTGGCAAGTTGAAAGAGGTAGGATACGACAGCTTTGTAACTGCTGAAATGATTCCTCCGGTCCCATTCTACAAATATAATCCAGAACAGCTTATATATAACACATCAAATTCATTGGATCGAATTCTTGGAAGGTGAAAGGGGATTTTTTATGATAAAGATAGGCCTGATAGGCGCCGGTTTTATGGGAGGCACGCATTCCGCTTGTTATGAGTCGCTTTTGGGAAATGGGTACTTTAAGGTTACAGCAGTTGCAGATCCGGATTTTGACAAAGCAGACAAAATTTCTGTGAAGTTTGGAGCAAAAGTATATGCAACCGGAAAAGAACTCATTGAGAAGGGTGATGTGAATACAATAGATATATGCCTGCCGACATATCTGCATACTGAACATGCTTTGTCAGCAATGGAAAAAGGTTATAATGTCTTTATAGAAAAGCCGGTATGCCTTCACGAGGATGAAGCCGGCAAACTGCTGGAGATGAAGAAGAAGACTGGGACAAAGGTGGCAGTAGGTCATTGCATCCGTTTCTGGCCCGAGTATGCATACCTTAAAAAGCTTGTTGAAGATGAAACCTACGGAAAGCTTATATCCGGAGTTTTCAAAAGGATAAGTCCAAGACCTATGTGGGGATGGGATCAATGGCTGCTGCAAGGTGAAAGAAGCGGTTCTGCAGCTTTGGATTTGCATATTCACGATGTTGATTATGTAAGATATATATTGGGAATCCCGGTAAATATCAAGGGAGAAATCTCATCTATTAATGGTAATAATGAACATATTTTCAGCTTGTATAAATATGAGAAAGCTGTGGTTTCAATTGAAGGAGGCTGGGATTATCCTTCGTGTATGCCCTTTGAAATGGAGTACAGAGTGAGATTTGATAAAGCAACTGTTGTATTTAATTCAGGCAGGACTCCTTCCCTCATGTTGTATAATGAAGATGGGACGGTGACACAGCCGGTACTTCAGCAGGAATTCGATTCTGAAAGCGAAGGGCTGGGCGGAAATCTTTCCAGTCTGGGAGGATATTACAATGAAATCAAGTATTTCCTCCAGTGTCTTAATAATGGAGACGAAATAAAAATTGCCCCTCTGGAGGAAGGTATCGAGTCCCTCAGGCTGACAATGAGAGAAATAAAGACTGCCGAAAAGTAGCCTGCATGAGATAAGGTCAATTGAATATGCTTGATATTTAAAATCGTTGACAAATTCAATAATTACAACATAATAACGTCTTATTTATATTTTGTAAATGTTATAATATAATAAGCTAAGCAGCTGATATACAACGAAGGTTACATTAAATATCGGCATTGTGCGCCCTGTAGGAATAATCGCGAACGCTTCTTCGCGTTATTTCTACAGGGATAATATAGAAACCTTTGTTGTAGTACTAAAGCATTCCTGTAAGGAATGAAATGGAGATGAATGTATAAGTGAAAATAAGAAACAGCATAATGGAGGTATCCAGGCTCTTATACTCCAAAAATCTGGCTACGGCATTTGAAGGCAATATTTCTGTTATTGAAGATGATAAAATATATATAACGCCAAACGGCATATGCAAGGGATTTATAACCTCGGATATGCTTGTAGTCATGGATTTGAAAGGCAATGTACTGGAAGGTGATTACAAGCCTTCTTCCGAGGTCAGAATGCACCTTGCGGCATACAAAAGCAGACCGGATATAAAGTCTGTCATTCATGCCCATCCTCCATATGCTACAGCTTTCGCAGTAGCTAACAAGCCCATTGAAACTAAAGCATATCCCGAAATGATAATTTTATATGGAAAAATACCACTGGCTGCTTACGGTACACCGTCTACGGATGAGATATACCGTGGAATGGACCAGTATATAAAGGAATATGATATAATTCTCCTTGCCAACCATGGAGTGATTGCTTTCGGCAGCGATGTTTACGATGCATTCTTCAAAATGGAGTCTGCAGAGGGCATTGCCAAGGTACTTACACTGGCGGAGCGGTTGGGAGGAGAAAAGGAACTGCCGCAAAACAAGCTTGATGAATTATATGAACTGAGGAAGAAGCATAAAGCTAAAGCGTGATTAGTATTATAGCGAAACAAGAAAGGCAAAGATATTATCCTTGCCTTTTGGTGGAGCATAGGGGACTCGAACCCCTGACCTATGCGTTGCGAACGCATCGCTCTCCCAACTGAGCTAATACCCCATGCTACGATTATATAGCATATGAGGTGCAGTTTCAAGAAAGCATTGATTTTATTTTCACATTATAAATAGCAGAAAATATGTAATAACATTGTACAATTACAATATACCGATAAATCCATTGGCTTTGAGCAAGGGGCTCTAATGAATCCAGATAGCTTCGCAAATGAACTCTAGGGCATATCCGAGTATGATTTCATGAAAATTTTCATATACAGAATAAATGATTATGATTTTGAGGAAAATAATCAGATAAATCAGAGTATGAGAAAAGAAAAATATTTAGTACCTGGCGGGAAGGATAGAAATGCATAAATGGCATTGATGCCAGGAAACTTGGTTTTGCAGCCACATTATAGTTATTCTGCATATTAATGTATATTTATACAAATCTCAAGCGCTATGCTTGTTAAAAAATAAACCTTACAGCCCTTCGTACATATGTATTTGTGAAATAATTAATTAACAGCTAAACAATTGACTATCTCATAAAAATGCATTAAAATATAATTACACTTGCATTATATGAAAGGTGTGGCAGATATGAGAAAAGATTATTACAGGGACTGGCAGGAGAATACCGGGTATGAAGACTATTGGGAGAACCAGTCCGATGGACTCCAGGATGAAAACGAAAAAGTTGATGATATTGATACAGTGAAATCAAACAACGGCAGAGATGGTATGGACGTCAAGTCTTATGTACAGCAAATCTAATTTGTCAGTTCCGACTCACATATTTATTCATTCACATTTCAACAGCCCAGCTTTTGGGTATATTTTATAGTTAATAGTTTACTAATATATGACATATTATTTTATAATTTCTTCAAAACTCTATTCGTATCTTGTATAAATGGAAAGGTAAGCGCATAAGAATAGGGAATTGGAGAAAGACGCAATGAGTATTGCTTTAATAATCTTAATTGCTTTGGGCCTTGCAATGGATGCATTTGCAGTCTCGGTATCGTGCGGACTGTGTGTAATTAATAAATGGTATTGGAATTCTTTTAAGGTAGCCTTTTTATTTGGATCATTTCAATGGGGAATGCTATCGCTGGGATGGCTTACGGGTTTTTCCCTCAAAAATCTTATTGAGCCGGTTGACCATTGGATAGCCTTTGCTCTTCTTTCATTTATCGGTATAAAAATGTGGAAGGAGTCAATTGGTGAAAATTCAAAACCGCTTGATTTGACAAGTCTTAAGCTGATGATCACCCTGGCTGTTGCAACCAGCATTGACGCTTTCGCCGCAGGGATCAGTATTTCAGCCCTTGGCTTTGGCTTTGTCATACCATCGATTTATGTGGGCATAATCACCTTTACTCTATGCTTTATAGGTGTATTGCTGGGATGCTGGATCAGAAATTACAACCGTTTCCGGAAATACCTTGACAGGCTGGGAGCTACTCTTCTTATCGGAATAGGCATAAAAATACTATTGAACCACTTGTTCCAGTAAGGCGCCAGGTCTATTTTCATACTATATCCATTAAGATTAAATGTCTATAAAATCAGAAATGGGCTTGACGTCATAGTGCATTTTTATAGTTGACAGAGTATTGGGAACATCAGATGCTTGGGATTATTTGGTGTTTATCGCTATAGTTCCGATAAATTATATTTTTAATTTTGATATTGACAGCATCAGAATATTGCTGTATTATTGTATTAAAAACTTAATACAATAATACAAGAGGTGATAATATGCCATGGGACTTTAAGTCTGACAGGCCCATATACACGCAGTTGATTGAGCAAATTGAGCTTATGATTTTTTCCGATATTTATCCCCCGGGTTCAAGGTTGCCTCCTGTCCGTGATATGGCGCAGGAAGCTGCTGTAAATCCGAACACCATGCAAAAGGCGCTTTCCAGGATGGAGGAAGATGGGTTGATTGTTACGCACCGTACAAGCGGGCGTTCTGTAACGGAGGATGGGGATATGATAAAAAAGGCCAAGAACAAGATGGCACTGGAACAGATAACGGAATTTCTTGAAAAAATGCAGAAGCTGGGTTTTGACCGGCAGGAGGTTCTGTCCATTATAACAGGTATGACGGAGGAGATGAAAAAATGAGCATTATTCTGGAATGCAAAGGTATTACCAAGACCTTTGGTGACAAAAGGGCATTATCAGATATCAATCTGCAAATAGAACAAGGCCGGATAGTCGGTCTTTTAGGCCCTAACGGCAGCGGCAAGACCACACTGATAAAACTGATAAATGAGCTTTTGACGCCTACCGCCGGTGAGATTCGTGTCGCAGGAATGAGGCCGGGGATCGAAACAAAAAAGCTGGTTTCCTATCTTCCTGAGAAAACCTACTTGAATGATTGGATGCGGGTGCATCAAATCATTGAACTGTTTATGGATTTCTATAATGATTTTAAGCCGGAGAAGGCCTACGATATGCTGAAAAGGTTGAATATCAACCCAAATGACCGGTTGAAAACAATGTCCAGGGGAACCAGGGAAAAGGTCCAGCTCATACTTGTCATGAGCCGCGAAGCGAAGCTGTATCTACTGGATGAACCGATCGGCGGCGTAGACCCCGCGGCAAGGGATTATATTCTGGAGACTATCATCAGCAACTATCAGGAAGATGCAACGATTATAATCTCCACTCACTTGATCTCCGATGTTGAAAAAATCCTGGATCATATTGTTTTCATAAATAACGGGCAATTGGTCCTTTCATCATCAGTCGATGAAATCCGGAATGAAAAAGGCAAGTCGGTTGATGCATTATTCAGGGAGGTGTTCAAATGTTAGGCAAGCTTTTAAAGTATGAAATCAAGGCAACCGCAAGGGTGTTTTTACCGTTGCTGGCCGTTTTACTTGTATTTGCAGGGATTAACAGGCTGGTTTCTTCTTTGTCGCAAAACCCAAGGCAGGCTCCTGCAATTATCAGCATGTTACTTTATATCACCATTCTTGTTGGAATACTTGTGATGACCCTTGTTGTAATGATCCAGCGTTTCTATAAGAATCTGCTTTCGGATGAGGGATATCTGATGTTCACACTGCCTGCGAAGACGTGGAAACATATAGTCAGCAAGCTGTTGATTGCAATGCTGTGGACGGCTGTGAGCGGGATAGCGGCTATGATATCTATATTTATTATTTTTGATGAAAAGATTTTCAATGTCCGGTTAATGCAGATTATCACAAGTTCCATAGAGGAATTCTTTCGCATTTTCGGTACATCATCAGGCCTTGTTATTCTGGAATTTTTATTAATCTGCATTATAAGTCTGGCCTCAAAAGTATTGCTAGTCTATGCATCCATTGCTCTCGGACATTTGTTCAACCGACACAGGATACTGGCTTCCCTGGGGGCGTTTATCATTCTGAATACCGTTTCTCTGATTTTCATTGTTATAACAGGTATGATTCCCGCCAGCATGAACTTTTCTGCGGATGTTAACTCCATGAATGATATATCTGCCTTTGTAATGCAACCATCTTTTCAGTTTTTTATATGGTACAACATCATAATTTCAGGACTGCTTTCTACGGGCTACTTTGTATTGACCAACTATATTCTGAACAAGCGACTGAATTTGGAATAATCCCATATGGGGAAGGATATGCTTAAGGAAAAGTATCAAAGTCAGCCAAAAAAGAAATATATTACACAGCATCAGCTATAACTCTCAGTTCAGGCGGAACGGTTGCTGAAACTGTGGGTGATGGGGTAGGAGAAGCGTCTGGCGACATGGCAGGAGATGGTGAAGGGGAAGCGTCCGGTGATATGGTGGGCGATGGCGAAGGGTAAACGTCCGGCGATGCAGCAGACGAAGTAGTTGGTGAAACGGTGGGTTCAGCTACTGGTGTTCTTGTTGCTGTCACAGTTAAAGAACGGGAATATTTCTTGTCACGGGAAATAATTTTTATTTTAATTATATTTTCTCCATACGCCAGCTTCAATGAATTCATATCAGCTTTTTGTCCATTAAGGGTCACCTCTACTAAGGCATCAGGATCGGCTGTCTCAAAAAACAGCCTGGCTGTTTCCACTTCAGACGGCAACTGGGTAATAAACTCCTTTAATCCGGCCAGGAAGGCAGGATCCAAAACTGCCTTTTCCGGTTTGGCGGCATCGCCATATTCCAGTGAAAGCTGTTTTAAATATACGTTAGCCGAAACTACTTCCTTTGAGGATTGCTCTTTGTCAGTAACTATTGGTTCTATATTACTTGCGCCGTCATAAACAATTTGCCTTATCAGCCTGGCGTGAGTGACTGAACGTATATTAGCTCCCAAATCACCATTGCAGGTGGAAAGCGTTATTATTTTATCTTTGTCCGTCAGTTTGATTTTATAGTCATATACCGACATTAAACGGATTCTATCAAGAAAGGCGGCATACTCCTCATTGCTCGAAAAGCTTGTCTGTCTGTAGTTGTAGTTTTCATCAACATAATACGTTGAGAAAACTTCATATTCCAGGCGGGTATTCATAAGGTCCAGATAGATGCGGGTGTTTTTTGTATGATCCGAAGGCTTGCCGGGAAATTCCTTCAGGTTTCCGAACATGGACATGTCCTTCATGGCGTGTCCGTACAGGATTATATGACTGTCAACCTCGTTGGGATTATTACGTTCGTCCATGAATATGCTGCCGGCCTGGGAATCATTCTTATAAAAATCATGGGTCAGGTAGAATTCCCTATCTGCATTTTGCATAACAGGATAGTCAATGGATTTTTTGAAACCCGGCATCCGAATCCAGCCCATGAGGTCCTGGTTTTGGCTTTTTAAAGCCGAATAGTCGGAAAGAATTCCATTCTTGTCCAACTCTTCAACATCTCCATTTGCTACCATATAAGGTAACAACGGAGGTGTCTTGGCATCCTGTCCCGATTGAGATTTCTCAGGTAAGGGACTGCTGAATACCTTGTCGAACTTTTTGGAGGAATGGTCTGAACTGACCTGTTCTCTTAACTTTTGATATTGAGCGTCATCATGATAATACGCATATACATTTTTTGCAATCATAAAAAGTGAACCAATAAAAACAAAAATACAAGTGACAAGAACAACATTAGGCAATATATCTTTAATCCTTTTAATATTTAAATTGAGTTTAAACTGCATAAATTATTTATCCTTATGATTATTATTCTTCCCGTTTTTACTTACTCTTACTTTGTCACTATATAAATTTATATGTGTTTCACCAAATCATTCCAGAGTCACATTTATTTTATCACAGAACCATGCCAGTTAACAGTATGAACAGAATATTTTTGAGCACAATAATCTTCATTTTTTAATATATGCATTATATTGAAGAATGTACACATTATGTAAACCTAATAAATAATTTAATCCTAATATAAAAATATATTTTGAGCATAATAAAAGTATAAAATACAAATCAAGGGAGGTTTTTTATGCAAAACTTATCAACGAAGGAAGTTAATTACATCAAGGATCTGTTATCCTGGGAGCTTCTGACCATTAAAAAGTGCTTTCAGTATACGAATCAGGAAGCTAATCCCATGCGTAAACAGATTTACTCCAATGAGGTCAGCGTTCACAAACAGAACTACCTTGACCTTTTGAACTATACCAACCAAATTATCAATAGGCAGGGAGGTCAGATGCAATAATGGATACGCAATCAATAGTCACTTCAAAACTAGGGACGCAGAAGATCGGGATGCGGGTTTCAAATGAACTGCCAAAGGAAAAAGATGTAAATATAAACCTCAGGGATATGCTGAATGACGCCCTGTTTTTTGAAAAACACAACCTGGTCAGCTATCAGATAGCCATAAATGAAATAATAAATGATGATCTTCGAAGCTTGCTTACGGAAAACCGTAATAGGATCCAAGTCCTGCATACCGGGCTTTTCAACGCGCTGTTCAACCTTGGCGAGTATCAGGCCGATGTGGCGACCAGCCCGCAAATCAAGGATATATATGATGTGTTCAACGGGTATAAAATTCAACTTCCTAATTAATACTACAGCGGCAATTTCATTATTATATCGGCATATATGCGCCTTGCAGGATTAGTGTGAACGCTTTAACGCACTAATCCTGCAAAGACATATTGGTAATTGCCGCTGTAGTACTAATTCAGCAAATTTCGTAGAGTGACATTATAATAAAATATTTATACCAAAATCGATAAAATATCTACTAAAAAACCTGTTACGGCAACATTTATGTAACAGGTTTTTTTACCGGCCCGGAATGGGAAAGATTGATATATGTGGGCAGTTGTTTTTCTTATGCAGCACCTTTTGATTCGCATAAGCATATATTGACAATATATTATGTTCAAATGTGGTGAAAAAACATGCCGTTTATGTGTATATGTCCAAGGTTTGGATATTTAATGCCCGGATCGAATTCTTATTCCCCGCCTGGCGGAATAAGCAGGGCGGAACTTGCATTGATGAATCATATCCGCATGCTCTGGGAGCAGCATGTGGTTTGGACGAGATTAGCTATTTTAAGTATGGTTTTCAATCTGCCGGATGTAGACCTAGTAACAAATCGATTGCTTCGAAACCCGGTAGATTTTGAAAATGCATTAAAAACCTATTACGGAAATGCCGGAGCTAAAAAGTTTGCCGATTTATTAACAAGTCATCTTGTTATAGCCTCACAACTGGTCAAGGCTGCTAAAGCAGGCGATAGTAATGCAGCAGCCGATGCCGAGAAAAAATGGTATGCCAATGCCGATGAAATTGCCGCTTATCTGGGCAGTATCAATCCATATTGGTCGCAGCAAGACTGGAAAACTATGCTGTATAAACATCTCGCCCTGACCAAGGCCGAAGCGGTCAACATGCTTACCAAAAATTATTCCGCAGGTATTTCAACATTTGATGAAATAGAAAAACAGGCGCTGGCAATGGCTGACGTAATGTCATCAGGCATTATCAGACAGTTTCCGGATAAATTCAAATAAAAAATACGAAGCTGTGATCGGCAAAATGGAAGTGGAGGTAAAAAAGTTCGTTAATATTTTAATTTTAAAAATGTAGCTTTTTTACCACAAGCAGAATATAATAAGTATATTGAATGAACTAATTTTCTTAACGAATGGCTTTGTAAACAGCAGTGTTTCTATGATGTTTGTGAAGCCAGGCGTTTAGAAAACTTCATTCAATTAAGTAATAAAATTGCATATACTTTGGATGATGAGTATGGGAGAGAATCTCTTGAGGATCACCGAAGAAGTAAACTGCGGATGGTCAAACTGCAGCTAAACTTTCAGGTAAGAGGACCGTATTCGGACAAAACTCTGAAAAGCCTTAAATTGGCACCGAAGGAGCAATACCGGACGGGTAGAATCTCTCAGGTAAAGAATACAGAGGAAGATGACAGGATATCATAGTTGTCTTCCTTTTTTATTTATGGCATTCCGCCAAAGCAGGATTTGCCTGAATCGAGCGGAGATCGATGTCACCGGGAATTTGATCTGGCATTATGAAGAATAGTGGCGGGTCTGATGTTTCCGGGATTAAAAAAATAGTGGAAGATGACAGATTATTATTTGTTATCTTCTTTTTTATTTTAATTCACTATGCCAAAGCACCATCCGCCTGAAATCGAAAGGGTCGGCGCCCCGGGATTTTATACAGGCAGATATGACATTTGTAAATTTTTAAACAAAACGGAATGGAGGTAGGAAAGAGATGGAAGCTGCATTAAAAAGAACACCATTGTATGAAATTCATCGCAGCCTGGGGGGGAAGCTGATTGATTTCGGAGGTTGGGAACTGCCGGTGCAATATTCGGGAATCCTGGAAGAGCACCAGCAGGTACGCTCCGCAGCCGGACTTTTTGATGTGTCCCATATGGGGGAAATCACGGTAAAGGGCAGAGATGCTGAAAAATTCCTGCAGAAGCTGATAACCAATGATATTTCTCATACAAAGGATTTTCAGGTGATGTATTCACCTGTTTGCTATTCTGATGGAGGGATAGTGGATGACCTGCTGGTATATAAATATAATAGCGGAAATTATCTTCTTGTAGTGAATGCAGCCAACACAGACAAGGATTTTACGTGGATGCTGCAAAATCTGGAAGACGAGGTGGAGTTGGAAAACGTTTCTGCGGCTTACGCCCAGATTGCCATACAGGGTCCCAAAGCCGAAGCTGTTTTACAGAAGCTGACGGATTTTCAACTTGATAAAATCCGTTTTTACCATTTCATACCAGACGTTGTAATTGCGGGCGTAAATACAATTACATCCAGAACAGGGTACACCGGGGAAGATGGTTTTGAAATTTATCTTCCTGCGAAATATGCAGTCCTGGTTTGGGAAAAGCTAATGGAAGCGGGGAAAGAGGACGGTTTGGCGCCGGCAGGGCTGGGAGCCAGAGATACGCTGCGTTTCGAAGCCGCTTTACCACTTTACGGACATGAGATATCCGAAGATATCAGCCCTCTGGAAGCCGGACTTGGGAAGTTTGTCAAGCTTGACAAGAAGGAATTTATCGGAAAAAAAGCTCTGGCAAATCAAAAGGAGAAGGGTATACCAAGGAAGCTTGCAGGGTTTGAGATGCTGGACCGGGGAATTCCCAGAAGCCATTATGACGTGCAGGCAGATGGCGCTTCCATAGGTTTTGTAACTACGGGCAGCTATTCGCCAACTCTAGCAAAAAACATCGGTCTGGCATTGCTGGACAGCGCCTTTGCTGCTGAAGGAACTGTGATTGATATTATTATAAGAGGCAGGGCATTAAAAGGTAAGGTTAGTACAATTCCGTTTTATAGTAAAAAATATAAAAAATAAACAACAGGAGGGTATAGTTATGAAGGTATTGGATGGTCTGAAGTATTCGAAGGATCATGAATGGATCAAGGTGGAAGGAAGCAGGGCTTATGTCGGGATAACCGATCACGCGCAGCATTCACTGGGCAGTATTGTTTTTGTGGAATTGCCCGGGTTGGGTAAGGATTTGAATGAAGGTGATGTCCTGGGAGTGGTGGAATCGGTAAAAGCTGCATCTGATGTGTATTCTCCTGTTTCAGGTACCGTATCGGAAGTGAATGACGCATTGATCGATGCTCCCGAAAAACTAAACGAGGATCCTTATGCAGAATGGATTGCCATACTGGAATTGTCGGATGCATGCCGGACTGATGGCTTGATGGATGCTGAAGAATACAGGAAGTTCTGTTTGGAGGAGGCATGATCATGTCAAAGTATATTCCCAATACAGATGAGAACCGTCGAGACATGCTGGAAGAATTGGGTATGAGCGGCATTGAGGCTTTATTTGCCGATATACCCCAGAATGTCCGCCTGAAGCGCTCTTTGAACCTTCCCGATCCGCTTTCCGAACTGGAGCTTGGCAATCAAATGGGGCGGCTGGCTTCAGCAAATGTAAATACAGATGAATATGCCTGCTTTCTTGGGGCTGGAGCCTATGACCATTTTATCCCCGGAGTTATAGACCATATTCTTTCGCGGCAGGAGTTTTACACCGCTTATACGCCATATCAGCCGGAAATCAGTCAGGGCACCCTGCAGGCAATATTTGAATATCAGACTATGATTTGTGAGCTGACCGGTATGGCGGCTTCCAACGCCTCCATGTATGACGGTGCGACTGCATTGGCAGAGGCGGCGGTTGCAGCCTTTCAAGCTACAGCCGGAAATGAGGCGCTGGTGGCAGGCACTGTCCACCCGGAAAGCAGGGAAGTATTGAAAACACATGCTCGCTTTACCGGAAAGCGGATAGTCGAATTGGGTTGTGACAGCGGCCAAATTGATTTGAATGAACTGGAGTCGAAAATATCCCGGGATACGGCGGCTGTTATCATACAGAGCCCGAATTTCTTTGGAATCGTCGAAGATTTACATAGTGTGGCGGAAATAACACATAGAAATAACTCTTTGTTTATTGTCAGCGCAGATCCCGTTTCACTTGCCCTGTTAAAATCTCCGGGAGAGCTTGGCGCTGATATCGTAGTGGGCGAGGGACAGTCATTGGGTAACCCTCTTAGCTTTGGAGGACCTTATCTCGGTTTCTTCGCAACGACCAGGGAGCTTATGCGGAAAATGCCCGGGCGCATAGTGGGCGAAACAACTGACAGGGAAGGTCGCAGAGGCTTTGTTTTAACTTTGCAGGCAAGAGAACAGCATATACGGAGGGAGAAGGCTGCCTCCAATATTTGCTCCAATCAGGCACTGAATGCGCTGGCAGCTGCAGTTTATATGACTGTCATGGGCAGGCAGGGGCTGAAGGAAGCCGCATCGCTGTGTCTCCAAAAGGCACATTATGCTTTTGATCAACTGGTTGCCACAGGAAAATTCCAGCCCATATTCTCCGGATCGTTTTTTAAGGAGTTTGCAGTTAGGAGCGCTGTTCCTGTGGAAGCATTAAATAAAAAACTGCTGGAGAAAAAGATAATTGGCGGGTATGAACTGGAGAAAGCCTATCCCAGTCTTTCGGGAGGATGGCTCCTGGCTGTCACCGAAAAACGGACGCGGGAAGAAATCGACGCCCTGGTGCAGGCAGTGAGGGAGGTATAAGCATGAGTGAAATGAAGTTGATTTTTGAATTAAGCAAACCGGGAAGGAAAGCCTATTCGCTGCCTGCCTGTGATGTTCCGGTCCGGGAGGCAGCTGCACTTGTTCCTGTGGAATATCTGCGTGAAAAGGACGCCCTACTCCCCGAAGTGAGTGAAGTGGATGTGGTCAGACACTTCGTGGGCCTTTCCGGACGAAATTACGGTGTGGACTCCGGCTTCTACCCGTTGGGGTCGTGTACAATGAAATATAATCCGAAAATAAATGAAGATATGGCAAG
>VEPD01000061.1 GCA_012027035.1 Ruminiclostridium sp.
TGATAATACTTACTGCCCTTGCTCTTGTAGATATTATACTTCTTACGAATGCATCCATAGCCAATTTTCTATTGAATTTGAAAAGTGTGTTTTTTCATAAAAATAAGAAGACACCCGATGGTAATGCCGCTGACATTCTCGACGACGGCCCTGAAATAATAGAAAAGGATGATAAATTATCATTGCAATTCAAGCCGAAAGTAATTGATTTCAAAATTGAAAAAAACGTACGTGAATTGAAGGAAAAGACAATAAAAAACTCAAATACGGGTTTTCATATTAACAATATACCATATACCGAAGAAGAGAATGCAACGGATATGGTCATTAATGATATGAAACAGGCGCCTGGCAAGCAACAGCAGCGTTTGAAAAACTCCAAACCCATAAAAGCTTCGGATAAGCCGCCGCTATCACATGACCAGGTACAGTATAGCAATTCATCCATAAAATACAAATATCCTCCGTTGGAATTGTTAAATGACGATCCGGATACAGGGGGCAATTCAAAGAGTTATAGGAACCAGATCATTGAAGATGCAAAAAAGCTGGAGGAAACCCTTGCCAGCTTTGGAGTTTCCGCAAAGGTGATTAATGTAACCAGAGGTCCGACCGTAACCAGATACGAGCTTCAGCCAAGCGCCGGAGTCAAGGTAAGCAGGATTGTGAATCTGGCGGATGATATTTCCCTGAACCTGGCGGCCTCGGGCGTCAGGATGGAGGCGCCGATCCCGGGTAAAGCGGCAATAGGGATAGAGGTTCCCAACAAGGAAATCAATATGGTCTTGCTGAGGAATGTTCTAAAAACCTCCGAATTCACCCAACACCCATCAAAGGTATCTTTTGCCATTGGTAAGGATATTTCCGGCGAATGTGTCATTGCAGACATAGCAAAGATGCCTCATTTGCTTATAGCAGGCGCTACAGGGTCAGGAAAGAGCGTATGCATCAACAGTTTGATAATAAGCTTATTATATAAATCTACTCCTGATGAAGTGAAGCTGCTTATGATAGACCCAAAAGTGGTGGAACTGGGTGTTTACAACAGCATACCGCATCTTCTCATACCGGTAGTCACGGAACCTAAAAAGGCTGCGGGGGCTCTAAACTGGGCTGTTCAGGAAATGGTGAACAGGTACAGGCTTTTTGCCGAAAAAAGCGTCAGGGATCTCAAAGGTTACAATGAACTGGCGATGAAAGATAATGAAATCAACAAACTGCCGCAAATAGTCATTATCATAGATGAGCTTGCAGATTTAATGATGGTAGCTCCCAATGACGTTGAAGACGCCATATGCAGGCTGGCCCAGATGGCGAGAGCGGCGGGAATGCACCTTGTCATTGCCACCCAGAGACCTTCTGTTGATGTTATAACAGGGGTGATAAAAGCAAATATCCCATCAAGGATTTCTTTTGCAGTATCGTCCCAGATTGACTCACGCACCATATTAGACATGGCCGGAGCGGAAAAACTGCTGGGAAGAGGTGATATGCTCTTCCACCCG
Organism: Ruminiclostridium sp.; assembly: GCA_012027035.1. Lineage (GTDB taxonomy): Bacteria > Bacillota > Clostridia > Acetivibrionales > DTU013 > MnB-11. The sequence continues at coordinate 1,506 of VEPD01000061.1, forward strand.
GTAGGAAAACCAAAGCCTATAAGAATACAGGGCGCAAACATAACCGATGCCGAGGTGGAAAATGTGGTTGATTTCGTTAAGGCTCAAGGGAATGCTATCTATGATGATAACATCATCGAAGAAATAAACAGCAATGATTCACCGATAGAGGACAACAATGGTGACAATGACGAGCTTTTACCGCGCGCCATCGAGCTTGTTGTTGAAGCCGGACAGGCCTCGGTGTCTCTTATTCAAAGAAAATTCAAGGTTGGCTATGCCCGTGCAGCAAGAATAGTGGACCAAATGGAAGCAAGAGGGATTGTCGGAGGGTATGAAGGAAGCAAACCCCGCCAGATATTGATATCAAAGCAGCAGTGGCAGGAGCTTCAGATGGCGGAATACAGCCGGAATGAGTAGCTTTGGAACGGGGAGGTAGACAATGTCTGTAATAAACGGTTTTATTATTGTTATGATACTTTTACTGGTAGCATACATGGGTTATCGTTTATTTATGAAAAGAAGGCTTTTAGCGCTTTTGTCCCTTTGTGCCCAATTATTTGCCTTATTATTGTCTATTCTGAGCTTTATCAACGATATTCAGGCGCTGGATATGATTCAAGCCTGTTTTATATTGCTTGGCATAATTATACCTTGCTGTTTTCTGGTATACGACTATGTTCAGATGCTTAAAAATGTAAAGCAAAAAGGCCTATATGAAGGTTTTATACAGATTGATCCCAGAGAACGCGATCATATGGCAGGCCTGTCTGATTCTGTTTCAAAAGTGAATCCAATAATCAAGGAAATGCCTGTTGCTGAAATAGTGCAGGATCTTGTTGTGAATAATGATGAGATTATAAAGAATATCAAAAAAAGCCTTAATCATGCCCAGGCTTTTTTAAGTAAAAAAGATTTTTCCGGAGCTTTTGAGATTTATAATACTTTGACTAAAATAATCTCAAATTGCTCCGGTTTGTTCTTCAACCACGGGAATATATGCTATAATCTCGGAAATTACTCGGATGCGGCATTTTATTATTCGAAAGCTGCTGAAGGTGATGAGCCGAATCAGTATTCGGCGTTTTACAATCTCGGTAATTCGCAATTCAAGCTTAAAAAATATGACAGGGCTTTGCAAAGCTACAGTAAAGCGCTGGAATTAAAAGTTGATTTTGCAGATGCACAGGAGAATGTTGCTCTCACAATGCTTGCGATGGGTGAACCCGGGAAAGCCAATGACTATTACAGGCAAATCATCAGCCGGGATTCCGGCAACCTTAAGGCGCACTTTGTTCTTGGCAAGCTGCTTTCCGATGCAGGAAATTATGCGGAATCGGAGCAGGAAATCCTGATATGCCTTAAGCTTGATCCTGCAAATTTTGATTGTTTTTCGGAATTGGGAAGATTAAGAGTCAGGCAGGGCAAGCTGAAGGAAGCGGTAGAAGCTTATGAAGGCATGGTAAGGCTTGCGCCCGAAAATTACAGCGGATATTACAGCAAAGGCAGTGTTCTGTATAAGCTGGGAAAGAAAAAGGAAGCTATAGAATCTTTCAATAAAGTTATAGGATTAAAACCGGATAGTTACAGAAGTTATTATAATATGGCAGTTGCGTTGGATGAACTTGGAGAAAAGGATGCAGCTGCTGAAGCTTTCAGCAGCGCTATTAAGATAAAACCTGATTTTATTGATGCATACAATAATCTGGGAGTTCTTTTGTCTACCATGAATAAGCACGATGAAGCTATTGCTGTCTATGAAGCGGGAATAACCAGAAATCCGGAAGATTACAGCCTGCTTCTGAATAAAGGGATTACACTTTATGAAACGGGTAAATTCAGGGACTCTGTGACAGCTTTTAAAACGGCGCTGGAATTGAAACCCGAAGAACTGGAGATTTATTATTATCTTGGATCCGCTCTGATAGAATCAAGATTTTACAATGAAGCGCTGGAAGCCTACAAGCTGGCGTTAAAAATAAAACCCGAGGACAGCGAGGTGTTTTATAACCTGGCTACAGTTTATTCCTTGCTTGGAAGATACGATATAGCCATGGACAATTTAAAAAAAGCCGTTGAACTGAAGGAAGGCTTCCGTAGTGACGCAAGAACAAACCGTGCCTTTGACGGTATGCGGGGGAAGGGCGCCTTCAGGGAGCTTATAAAGGCGTCATAGAAATGATGTAAGCTACCACATAAAAGGGGATTATTAATGTCATTCTTACCGGTTAAAAAAGAACCATTCTGAGAAAGCGGTGTAAAGTTGGGAAAATGGAAACGAGTGGAAGTAAGCATACATCTTGACATAAAAAATAAAAAAGTTTACAATTAATCTGTGTTTGGGATAGTTGATTTTATGGTTGCTGCCCAAAAAGATTAAAAATAGCCGTTAAAACCGGATTGTCCATTGAAAACTGAATACGAGGAGGTGTGTGCTATTTTATTAAACATTGGTATTGGATTATTAATTGGACTTGTAATTGCAGTACTTGCTTCATTTATATCGTTCCGCACAGGATATAACCGCAGGAAAATAGATGCAGAAGCAGAAATCGGCAGTGCAGAACAGGAATCCAAAAGAATGCTGGGCGAAGCGCAGAAAACAGCTGAAAGCAAAAAGCGGGAAGCGCTTCTCGAAGCAAAAGAAGAGGTTCACAGAAGCAGGATTGAACTTGACAGGGAAATAAAGGAACGCAGAAATGAAATCCAAAGGCTTGAAAGAAGATTGGTCCAAAAAGAGGAAACTCTTGATAAAAAAGTTGAGTCACTTGAACAGAAGGAGGAGAACCTGAACAAGAAAACCAGAGAGGTTCAGTTCGTCCAGGAAAAGCTGACAGAGCTTCAGAAAAAGCAGCTTGAAGAATTGGAGAGAATTTCGGGACTATCAATTGAAGATGCAAAACAGTATTTGATTAAAAATGTTGAAGACGAGGTAAAACACGAACTTGCAATTATGGTTAAGGATCTTGAAGCCAAGGCCAAAGAAGAGGCAGACAGAAAAGCAAGAGACATAGTAGCAGTGGCAATACAGAAATGTGCCGCTGATCACGTTTCAGAAGCAACAGTATCTGTTGTACCTCTGCCCAACGATGAAATGAAAGGTCGTATAATCGGGCGTGAAGGCAGAAACATCAGAACACTGGAGACTCTTACAGGTATAGATCTGATAATCGACGACACTCCTGAGGCAGTTATACTGTCAGGCTTTGACCCCATTAGAAGGGAAGTAGCAAGAATAACACTGGAAAAACTAATTCTTGACGGAAGGATTCATCCGGCAAGAATTGAAGAAATGGTTGAGAAAGCAAA
>VEPD01000135.1 GCA_012027035.1 Ruminiclostridium sp.
AAAGAAATGTGACGAATATGGAGCCTACTGCTATTCTTCCTATACTCCCTCCGATGTGCTCTCCTATATCTAAAAGATCTTTTCCTTCAAAATTGCGATACAGCTTTGCTACAATATAAATTCCGGCAAAGGCCAGGATGCATATGTATATAGCAAGCAGCCAGCCTGCATTTCCGGCCTCCTCCGCCATTTTTCGAGGGAAATTCAGAAGTATCTTTGTGTTGATCATATTTATCAATATAGTTACTGCTTCCCATTTTCCTATGTTGATTTTTTTCTCCATAATCCCACTATTCCTATTCTCTGAAAAAAAGTTTATATATCGGCAGAATAATTGACGCAAATGCCAATAAAAATATCATTACGGCGCCCGGCTTGTTTCTGGACCTCCAGGTCCAGACGCCATAGCTGGTTGTATATACAAAAATAATGATCAGAGTAATCAAAGCAAGAAATATTCCTGGGATCATCAATACTGTATACCTCCTTCGCCGTACGAATTGACAGCCTTTGAGGATCCGGATATAAGACCTGTTCTTCGTATTTTCAGATTGATTTCTACATTAAATGAACTCTCCTTATACCGGCTTTTCCATTTAAAAGCTTCAAATTCCTTCCAGGTAAGAGTTTTTGATCTTATTGCCGACCCAAAGCCAAAGATATCCGAATGATATTCCTTGGCGGTTTTATTCAAAAGCCTTTTTGTGCCGTCAGCCAAAAAGTTAATGACCGATTGTTCAAGCTTTTTTGTGTTTTCTCCGCGTTCATAATTAATTCCGCTTTGAATGGAAAGTATATCCGCTTCAAGTAATACTTTTATCTTGATTTCCGCTTTGCCGTCAATCAGATCCATTTCTGTCCGCGGGTTCCTGTTTTGCCGTATATTTAACAGTATGAATCTGTCTTTTACCTGAGGGTCCGGAAAAGTCCAGAATGCATTTTTATATTCACCTGTCACAAAGAGATAATAAGCAGTTTCCTCACCATCCAGTTCCCCAACCATTTTCTCGCCGTCAAAAACGGCCAGGCCTATTGTTTCACTCTTGTCTTCACCTGTTCTTGGCATGTCTCCGGCTTTGAAATCACCTTCAAGAGGATATGTTCTGCCCTTCTTGCCATATGTTGAATCAGCCGAAGTGATATCATCGGAAGATTCATTTTTGTTTATACCACAGAGAATGGCAACAGGTTGATGGTCCTGGGAATCCATATAGTTGGAAAATCTTCCGAACTGAGTATTTGCGGAAAATGAGGTATAGCGGTAAGTAGTAAAGTTAAGGTTGTAATACTTGGACGGATTCTTTTCAAGAACTGGCTTTACACCATTTATATACTCTTCCGCCGTAGTTCTCGATACCGCTATATACATATTGGGCCGGAATTCTCTCTGCCTTACGACGGCATTGACCAGATGTTCTATTCCTTTTTCAGCCAGGCTTTTTGAAAATATTAATGCAACTACCGTCGAAAGGTTTATTTGGCGGCTGACATAGGTGTTTACCATATTCAATGCAGAATACAGAGTAGGCGCTTCAACTGTTGTTATCATATACGGTTTTTCATTTCCGCCGCCCCCGCCTTCACTGGTCCCGCTGCTTGCGATGGCGCCCGGCTTTGCAATCTGGAGCGTTATCCTCAAATGGTTGCTTTTACCTTCGTCAAAACCTATTGCTACAGCATAAGCCAGATCATCAATCTCTCTTTTATCGTAGCAGGCAGATAACAGTCCAATTAGCAGAATGCTCATAAGCATGAATGAACATATTTTTGAAACCCTCCGCATTGTTATTCCTCCTCCTTCCCATCATCATGGCCTTTACTGGTGGTTTTCCTATCCCATTGTCTGCTTACTTTGGGCTGTTTTACTTCATCTTTTGTATTCAGGAAATCCGGGCGCCTTTCCTGTTTCCATATAGGCCAGCGTGTCAGGACGTCATTCAGAGTGCCGGCAGTCCTGGGCCCGAAGGGGACCAAAAAAGGTACCCCGAAGGATTCTGCATCCACAAGAATAAGGCCGTATACAAAAAGACCTGCGGAGATACCCAAAAATCCTGCCATTGTTCCCAGCGCAATAAATGCGAACCTTAGTATCCGGAATGTTATAGCCAGTGAAAAATTAGGTATTGCAAAGGAGCCAAGCCCGGTAACAGCAACGATTATAATCAATATCGGACTGACAATGTCTGCGGCAACCGCCGCCTGCCCAAGTATTAATGCGCCTATTATTCCCAGGGTCTGGCCTATTGCCCCCGGGATCCTTATACCTGCCTCCCGTATCAGTTCAAAAGCGATTTCCATTATCAATATTTCAACGATTGAGGGAAAGGGAACGGATTCCCTTGCGGCTTCTATTGAAAACAGAAGGTCCGTAGGGATCATTTCCTGATGGTAATTGGTTATCGCCATATACAGGCCGGGAAGAACAAGTGATATCATTATACCGAGAAATCGTATCGCTCTAAGGAAACTTCCATATGGAAACCTCAGATATGAATCCTCTGAAGAATGGAACAATCCCGGCAAGGTAGCGGGCATAACCAGCGCAAAGGGGCTTCCATTCATAATTATTGCCACCTTGCCTTCCGATAAAAAGGAGGCCACCCTGTCCGGTCTTTCTGTGGCTATTATTTGTGGAGCCGGTACAAATGTCTTGTCTTCCAGAAGCTGTTCAAGTTCACCTGAATCTATAAGGTAGTCCAGTTTTATTCCCTTCAGTCTCCTTCTCACCTCATTTACCAGCGAATCGTTGGTAATATCCCTGATATAAAGGAGGGAACAAGGGGTATGGCTTCTTCTCCCAACTGAAATATTTTCGGCTACAAGATCCTCATCTTTGAGAATTCGCCTGACAAGTGCCGTATTCACTCTTAATTGCTCTGTGAAACCTTCGTGGGGGCCCCTGATAACAAGCTCGGTACTGGGCTCCGATACTCCTCTGTGCTCCCAACCTTTGACGTCAGCGGCAAAGGCTGAATCAATGCCATCTATATATATTCCGCAGCCTCCAAAATTAACTTCATTTATGACGGCACGATGCTCCTGCACCTCCTGCAGCTGGTTGTGAGGAAGAATATGGTTCCTGATATAATCCGCAACACCGTTCCCATCACTTTTGATATCCAGGTTGGAAAGCAGCATCAGCGGCTGGAGGATATCATCGTTTATTACCTTTCTGTCGGTCATACCGTCTATGAATATTAAAAAAGCAGGTATTACCTTGTTATTTACGATGACGTCGAATTCTCTCAAAATCAGATCTCCATTGACGGGTATACTGAATGTCTTTTTTATAAAGTCCAGATTTTTTGAAAGATCCTTGCTGATATCGGGCTTTTTATCCTTTTTCTTTTCTGCATCGGGTCTTACGCGAGTATGCCTGACTTCGCCGCCTTCCCTTTGATAGTCCGTCTGGCCCGGCTCGTCGTCAGTTTTGTCTTTTTCGTTCTCCTCAAGGACAAAACCTTCCGACGCTGCAGGTTCATTGAAAAAAAGCAGGCTGGAAAGCAGTCTTCCAAATTTGGCCAAGAATTTCACTCCTTTGTGCTTCGACAATACCGGATTTCTTTCACAGTATATTATTGGCAATTGCCACAGTGAATATGCAGTTTATCACTGCGGCAAATAATCCAAGTAATATCTATATAACAGGAGATTGCAAGAGAAACGTCCGAATATAGTGTAATAAAGCCTGAAAACCATCAAAAAAGAAAAAAAACAGTTGCAAACGGCAAAAATCAGTAGTAATATGAAAATATCAAAAGGTTTTTAATTAAATTCAACAGATACCAATTCAGTACCATATTGGTCGTTTAGCTTTATAAAAATGTGAAGCAAAATAACCTTGTGCTTATTAATATAGTATATAAAGAAGAATGAAAACCTGCTTTGAAGACAAGATATTTATGAGACTTTTCCCGGCGCCTGTTTTAGACCAAGCTTTATGGAGGGAGAAAATATGAATACCGTAACAACCTTTTATTTGAGCCGAGTGATCGGCAAGCCTTTTTACTCATCAGCTTCCGGCGCTGCCGGAAAAATCATCGATTTTGTTGCTGATGTAAACCAGATAAGGCCAAGAATAACTGCAGTAAGGGTAAAAACCGGAAATTCCTTTAAGCTGCTGGATTTTAGCAATTTTGTCATAGAAAAAAACAGAGGGCAGTACCTTCTGAAATGCCCTGAGATGATTGAAATCTCAGAGCTTCCTGAGAATACGCTTATGTTTGCAAAAAATGTTATGGACCGGCAGCTGGTTGATATGGATGGAAGAAAAGTAGTCAGGGTGAACGACGTCAGGCTTGCGGTGCTGACCAGCGGGGTCTTTGCCGTTGCAGTCGACGTCGGTATAGAAGGCCTTCTGAGGCGGCTGGGAGTTGCAAAACCATTGAAAAACATATTAAGGCAGTTTGGACTTGGTATCCCAAGTAAGCTGATACTATGGGACGAAGTTGCAGCAATTGACTTTTCACATACAGGCATAAAACTGGCAAAGGAATATTCAAAACTTCTTACGCTACATACATCGGATCTTGCGGATATTATCGAGGATCTGGACAGGAATACGCAAATTGCCATATTCTCGACTTTGGATGAAGAAAAAGCTGCAGATGTTTTGGAAGAGCTTGAGACGGATGCCCAAATAAATATCCTTGAGAGTATGACTACCGAAAAAGCCGCCGATGTGCTGGAAAAAATGCCGGCTGATGAAGTAGCGGACCTGCTGGATGAAATGCAGGAAGATAAAGCGGAAGAGCTGCTTAATGAAATGGAAAGCGATACTTCTGAGGAGATCCGCGAATTGATGGAGTATCCGGATAATTCCGTGGGCAGCATTATGACTACCGAATATATATCCTTCAATGAAAACACTACTGTCGGAGAAGCCCTGGATGAATTGAGGACACTGAGGCCTGAGTCGGATTCAATATATTATCTGTATGTCCTGGATGACGACGGAAAGCTGCTTGCGACGGTTTCCCTGCGTGATATCGTGATTTCGCAGCTTGACGTCAAACTGCAAAATATTATGAATACAAAGGTAATTTTCGTTTACGATACAGACAGGATAGATTCTCTTGCTGAAATGATTTCAAAATATAATCTGCTGGCAATACCCGTTGCCAGCGAGGCAGGTGAAATGCTGGGCATGGTGGTAATAGACGATGTGGTGAGCAATCTTCTCAGGTCCAGGAAGAGAAGATTCTGACAGGACTGGTGGTTAATATGATAAAGATGAAAAAAACAAATCTGTGGAGAAATTTCATTTTGTTTCTTGCAATATTAGGCCCCGGCATTATTACAGGAAGCGTAGATAATGACGTCGGCGGCATCACGACCTATTCAGTTACGGGAGCTACCTACGGATATAAGCTTCTGTGGACGTTGATACCTGCGTTCATAGTGCTGTTTGTAGTACAGGAAATGAACGCCAGAATGGGTATAGTTACAGGAAAGGGCTTGGCTGATCTGATAAGGGAAAATGCCGGAGTCAGGCTTACCTTCTTTATTTTTGTGGGACTGCTGTTTGCCGATATATTGAATACCACTACCGAATTTGCGGGTGTAGCCGGAAGCTTGCAGATTTTTGGCGTAAGCAAGTATATATCCGTCCCTTTAGCCGCGTTTGCCGTATGGATTCTGGTTGTAAAAGGCACTTACCGGCTGGCTGAAAGAATATTTCTCATCTTCAGCCTGGCTTTGCTGTCATATGTAGTTTCGGCAATAATGGGCAAGCCCGACTGGGGCGAGGTAGGGACATCCCTGATAAATCCGCAAATTCGGTATGATTTCGGGTATGTTTCCACTATTGTCGGCATCATCGGGACAACGATCGCACCCTGGATGCAGTTTTATATGCAGTCTTCCGTTATTGAAAAGAAATTGAAGCTGGAGGATTATAGATATACTGTTCTGGATGTTGCCGTCGGCTGCACTGCGACGGTGGTCGTAGCTTTTTTTATCATGGTGGCTTGTGCATCCACGCTTTATAAAAACGGCCAGGGCACCGTCGTTAACGACGCCGGTGTGATTGCCCTGGCCTTGAAGCCTTTTGCAGGCGCTCTGGCGTCGGAAGTTTTTGCATTCGGCTTGTTTATAGCATCAGTTTTTTCTGCTACCATACTCCCTGTAGCAACCGCCTTTTACGTGTGTGAAGCCTTTGGCTTTGAAGCAGGAATAGATAAGAAGTGGAAGGAAGCGCCCCAGTTTTATTGGCTTTATACTTCTATTATAGCTCTGGGAGCAGGCATAATCCTTATGCCCAATGTGCCGCTGATATCCATATCGCTGTGGTCTCAAAGGATTGACGGTATTCTGCTGCCGGTAGTACTCATCTGCATGATGCTGATCATAAACAATACCGAGGTAATGGGAAAGCATACCAACAAGCGGCTCGGCAATATTATCGGCTGGGGGACCATCGCCATTCTTGTCATATTATCTCTGGTGATGCTGGTTACCTCTTTGTTATAAAAAGTTATCCACAGCAACGCAAGCTCTTTTTCCGGTTATACACAGACTTATCCACGTTATCCACAGGCCTATATCCACAAAACGGACGTTTGGAAGGGGTGCTTTTCCGACTTCTCATTTAGGAGCGCTGAAAATATTACTTCCCATTTTTCTGAATATGCCGGCCACAATAGACTGCGTTTTCAGAAATTTATTGGGAAGTTATATTTTCACCAGCGCTTGTTTTCAGACATTGCTTCAAGTGTTGAGTATAAATGTGTATAAAAGGTAATCTGGTGAATGTGGAGGGGTTTTATGAGAAAGAGCAATACACTTTTGGGAGCACTATTCATTATTATAGGAGGACTGCTGCTCTCGGCAAAATATTTATTGGGGGA